>JAJFLS010000242.1 GCA_021772595.1 Opitutales bacterium | reverse complement strand
GCGATCGCCCGCCGGGTATTAATATGCTCGATACGACCACATCTGCCTCGCGTAGCGCTCGTCGGATGTTCTCGGAATTGGACATGAGGGTCGTCACGTTGGGAGGCATAACATCCGCCAAGTAGCGAAGACGTTGAAGGTTCACGTCGAGCAGAAAGACCTGGGCTCCAAGTCCCGCGGCCATACGAGCGGCGTTGGATCCAACGACTCCGCCTCCGATTACCACGACCACTCCCGGCGGCGCTCCGGGAACTCCGCCAAGCAAGACGCCGCGTCCGCCGTGTTCGCGTTCCAAATACTTCGCGCCTTGTTGAATGGCCATTCTCCCGGCAACTTCACTCATCGGCGTGAGCAAGGGAAGCGAACCGTCTTTTAGCTGGATCGTTTCGTAGGCGATTGCGATCGCTCGCGATTTGATGAGAGCTTGCGTCAGTTCTTCAGAAGCAGCGAAGTGGAAATAAGTGAAGACAATCTGATCCTCTCGAATGAGTCCGTACTCTTCCGGAATCGGCTCTTTCACTTTGACGATCATTTCGGCATCGGCGAAAACCTCCCGCGACTCTTCGACGATGCGAGCTCCCGCGTTCTCGTAGTCGGAGTCCTCGAAGCCGCTTCCTTCTCCCGATCGACTTTGGACGATTACCTCGTGTCCATCGGATACGAGCATCTCTACCCCAACAGGAAGCAGGCCGACACGATTTTCCTCTTCCTTAAGTTCTTTAACGACGCCTATTTTCATAATGGTTGTAGGAGTAAACGAATACGAATTTTCTCCGATGGCAAATCGAAGCGGCGGTAAAAAGAACGTCCAAGAGAATGTAGGACAAATAACATAACCCTCATTTTTTAGTCCGGGGCGGCGCCCGGACGCTACCCAATGCTCGAGCGAAGCTCTAGAGAATGCAGGGCTTGAGTGCTGCCCCAAGCCTTTGCAGCATTTGTGGGACCATCTCTGAGAGACTGTCAAGTAAGCCAAAATTTACGCGTTTCCCAAATTGTAGGAGCAGGTTTATCCCGCGATAACTCTCATTCTGTCTTTTGACAATCGGCTCTATCGCGGGGTAAACCCGCTCCTACAGTGGAATACTTAACAATCTCGGAGTGAGACGAGGAAGGAGTACTGGCAGCCAACTATTGTTGCGAAGGCAATTCGACAGGAGGTTGCGCTTCGGCATTCGGAGGCGGTTTGCCGAGTCGGCCTTTGGTCCATTGATGGAGATCGCCGCTATCGTAGACCTTCCCTCCGAAGATGTAGATCACGATCAAGAATACGATCAGCCAGATGCGGCGGTTGGAGGCGTCGCGATAGGGATCGAGCCGCCGGTTTTTCGAGCCCTTGGGGAGATGCGCGACTTGGGTCAGTGAGGCGCCAAAGGGTACGTTGATCCGCGCCCGGGCATTGATCGCCCAGCCGTTGGCGTCGAGCAGGGGAGCGAGGTTGCGCTGTCGCAGCTTCATATAGGCAAGCAGTACCGGCGGACCGGATACTAGAAGAACCGATCCGAGAAGCACGAGCGGCAGTTGCCAAAGCGGAAGCCCGAGCAGCCCATTCATCACGGCGGCAAACGCCGCGCCGAGGGTTCCGAGGGCTAGGCCGATCGCAGCGAAGACGCCTGCAAATCGAGCGATGTCGAAAGCGGAGTTCGATGGCTTCGAGCCGCTTTCCATGTCCGTGCCGATCGTTCCCACCGTCTTCTTCGTTCCGTCGAGCAATGACTTTTCCCGCTCCGCCGCGAAGCGTTGAAACTGGTCTTCGACGATCTTGGAAACGCGCTTGTAAGGAGACCAGAAAGCTTCACGGAGGCTGATGGGATTTTCAATCGACTTGACGATAGTCGCGTCCCAATCCTTGCCATATCGGTCGACGAAAATACCGTTGCGACCGACGGTCAGAAAATCCGAGCCTCCATTCATAAAGGCCGCGGCGATGATCATCGTTTCGGCAGAACCCGGCCTCGTGCACTCGCAATAGGCGAGGTAGCAGCGACTTAGCGGAGCCAAGGCGCTGTGCTTCTTCGAATCACGGACGAGAACGCATAGATCGCAACTGCGGCCATCGAGGAACAGCCTGCCTTGTTGAAAAATCGCCAGCCGGTCGGGGTCGTAGAAATCCCGAAGCGAAACGAAGTTGTTCAGGAGTTTGAATAGATGCCGATTCAGCCGCAGCAGCTTGTCTACCCGTTCGATGGAATTGGCGTGGTCGGCGAGATCCAGATCGCGTTGGATCAAGGCCGTTATCTTTTCCTTTTCCTCGCTTGCGAGGAGCGATCGGATACGTTCTAGGTCGATCGATTCGACCTTTCCGCCGGACTTGCTGTTCCGCCAATTCGCATGCGCCTCAAAGCATTTTTGGACAGTCTTCCAATCGGCCTGGCTCAATTCGCTTCGCTCACCAAGCACTGGACCAATCACGCATTCTCTCAGCGAATTGATCGCGGAAATCCAAGCCGGATTGACTCGCTCGGTCAACGGCAAGCGCGGCTCGGAGGCGGCTTGGGCTATCGGGAACTTGCCGAACTCCTCGTCGTTAACGATCAAGTCGGAGGCAGCGGTATTCAAATACTGGACTTCTTGCAACTCGATCGCTTCGAGAGTGCGCGGATCGTAGGACGCCAATTCACAGCGAGTGAAGAAATCATTGATTTTCTCTTCGACTAGCAGATAGGCATCGTAGGCTTTAACGGTCGAATCGCCGAGCGGAAAAATCTCCGAGGCATTCGCTTCGGATTGAGCGATCCAGTCGCTGTACGCTTGAGACTCTTCGAAGAAGAGATCGACCTTGGCTTGATTGACTCCGGGCTTGCCGCCGCGATCAGGGAGCGAATCGAAGCACTCCATGATCTCCTCCATCGCTCTTCGCGTTTCCGGATCGTCAGCCGATTCTGCTGGCACGACGCCGTCGCCATTAAAAAGCGTGTTTTCGAAAATCCGGACCGTATCGGAAGTATCGTCCAGGGTGATCGCTTTGGATTCGGGCTTGCCCAAATATTCCAGTATTTGCCGCGCGGATTCCAAAAGCGTTTTGCCCTCGGTCGTGTCGTCATTGATTTGATCGAGCGAAAGCGTGTCGGATCCTTCGATAATCGTATCCGGATTTCGGATGAGGCAGGTCGCCCATTTCGTCGCGGCGATAAGCTCGGGAGCCCGAACGCGTCCGTCGTCATCCGCGTCGATCAAGTCCATCGTCTTATCGTCGAAGTCCAAACCGCGAGTGGGGCAGGACAAGGCCGCCCACAATTTCAGGTCGAGATCTTCCAGCGCTTTAAGATCGTCGCCACTTTCGAGGCGGACTTGATTGAAGCCGCCGAGCCGATGAAAGGTCCAAGTTCGTTTTGCCGATTTAGTCACTGATGCGAAATAACGTTTGGGTTTATGAAGAGAGGGCGTTCATGGTTTAGAATTTGCGGGAACGAAAAATCGAGCCTTTTTCTAGCTTCGGATTGAAATAGCGAACTTTTGGGAAAGCAAACTTCGACTGACGAGCTGACAATGGAATTATGGTCGATCGGGGGACGCAGGCGGAATACAGCCGGAAAGGCGTGAGCTTTCGAGTCGATCTTTGCCGCATTTAGCGGTTGCTAGAGCTCAGTTTTGCTGGCTCGATGGCACTCGCAAACTTATTACCCCTGCGAACTCGTCGTCTAGGGGCAACAAATCGAGACAACCCCTATGAATGTTCAAGGTAAAGGAACGAAGCAGAATACTTATGATGCTATCGTAATCGGATCGGGAATCAGTGGCGGCTGGGCTGCCAAGGAGCTAAGCGAGAAGGGTCTCAAGACTCTCGTGCTGGAACGAGGCCGCGATGTGAAGCATGGCGAATACCCGACCGCCCATATGGATAGTTGGGAATTCGAGGGTCGCACCAAAATCGACAAAGAGCGGCTAGCCCGCCAGCAGAAGCAGAACCGCACGGGATACACGACGAGTCCGGCCTCGAGCCACTGGTTCGTAGACGACATCGACAATCCTTATTCCGAAGACCAGCCATTCGACTGGATGCGTGGTTACCACGTGGGTGGGCGTTCCCTTCTGTGGGGTCGCCAGTCGTACCGGTGGAGCGACTTGGATTTCGAGGCGAATGCCAAAGAGGGTGTAGCGGTCGATTGGCCGATCCGATACAAAGACATCGCTCCGTGGTACGACTACGCCGAGAGTTTCGCCGGGATCAGCGGACAAAAGGAAGGGTTGCCGCAATTGCCCGATGGCCAGTTCCTGCCGGCGATGGAAATGAATTGCGTCGAAAAGCACGTGCGTGAACGGATTTCCAAGAGTTTTTCCGATCGTATGATGACTATCGGTCGCGTGGCGAACTTGACCCAACCGCATAACGGTCGCGGCAATTGCCAGTTTCGCAACCGCTGCATTCGTGGCTGTCCCTATGGCGCTTATTTTAGCAGCAACGCGGCGACCTTGCCCGCGGGATACGCCTCCGGAAATCTGACGATGCGACCCTTTTCGATCGTGAACCAGATCATCTACGATAAAAAGAAGGGCAAGGCGACAGGAGTGCGTATCATCGATGCGGAGACGAATGAAGTTATCGAGTATTACGCGAAAGTAATCTTCAGCTGCGCGTCCGCGATCGCGTCCACTTTCATTCTCATGAATTCCAAGTCCGATCGCTTCCCGAATGGACTAGGCAACGACAGCGGTGAACTCGGCCACAATCTGATGGATCACCATTTCAAGGTAGGCGCATCGGGCCGGGCAGACGGATACGACGATAAGTACTACAAGGGGCGCCGCCCGAACGGGATCTACGTTCCCCGCTTCCGCAACGTCGACAAGGCGTCCACACAGAAGGACTATTTACGCGGCTTCGGCTATCAGGGAAGCGCGAGTCGCAGCAATTGGGCGCGCGGAGTCGCTGAGTTGAATCGCTTCGGCAAGGATTTGAAAGTCGATTTGATCGAGCCCGGGCCTTGGCGTTTCGGGATTGGCTCTTGGGGCGAATGCCTGCCGTATCACGCAAACAAGATGTATTTCAATGAGGACGTTCGTGACAAGTGGGGCCAGCCAACTGTCACTTTCGATTGCGGTTGGAAGGAGAACGAATTGAATATGCGCAAGGACATGAAGCAGTCCGCAGTGGATATTCTGGAGGCGTCGGGAATGAAAGACATCACGCCGTTCGATACGGTCGAGGCCAGCGCTCCAGGAAACTGCATCCACGAAATGGGTACCGCTCGTATGGGTCGGAGTCCGAAAACTTCCGTTCTCAATGAATGGAATCAAGTGCACACTTCGAAAAACGTTTTCGTGACAGACGGGGCCTGCATGACGTCGGCATCGTGCGTGAATCCATCGCTCACTTACATGGCCTTGACCGCCCGAGCGGCGGATCACGCCGTAAGCGAACTCAAAAAAGGCAATCTCTCATAGGAAAGGATACAAAACATGAACACTGCATCTAATCCCACAGAAACTTTCGGAATGAACCGTCGCGAAGCTATCCGACGAACTGCGTTGTTGCTAGGCACTGCCGTTTCCGCTTCGACAATCACCGGCGTCATGCACGCGCAGACCGCGAGGAAAGGGGCTCGCTGGAAGCCAAGTCACCTCAAAGGAGCTCAAGCCTCCACTGCAGGCGCGTTCGCGGAGCGAATACTTCCCAAAACCGACACACCTGGCGCTTTGGACGCCGGAGTGCCCGAATTCATCGACATCATGTACGGTAAGTACATGAGCGAAGAAGAGAAGAGCGTGTTTGTTAAGGGGCTAAACGGAGTGAATCGAGCGAGCCGCAAGGCGCACGATAAACCATTCAGGCAGCTCACCGCAGAGCAGCAGGACGGTATCGTAAAGGCGCTTGTCGACGCGTCGGGCGATCAAAAGAAGTTCTACCAGAAGATACGCGAAGTGACTTTGACCGGATACTTTACATCCGAGGTGGTGGGAAAAGAAGTGCTTCACTACGATCCTATCCCAGGCATGTATCAAGGCTGCGTGCCGATTTCCGAACTTGGGAACCGTGCCTGGACGGAATAGGGCAGGGACTGTTTTTCAAGGATTCTAGATCGTAGGGGCTCCGCTTGCGGAGACCGCGTATGAAGAATTCTAGCTGCTTCTGCGGTCGCCGCAAGCGACGCCCATACATGGCTTCATCAGTAGCTCAATGCTTCAGCCTGAGCCGCGAAACCAAAGTCAATGCGCAGGCTAAAGCACGGAGCTACTCCTTAACCGCTACCGTGATCGCTCGATTGATTTCTCGTACGGTCGTACTCGATACGCTAGGATCAGTGAGCGTGTAGAGAGCGACCACAAACATGCCGTTTTTGAGATTTATCCGAAAGGTTGTGCGACTGGAAGCTAAGGCGCCGGAATGCGAGAGCTCAACGGTCTCGCCATTCTGGATTTTGAGACTCCAACCCATTCCGTAACTCTTTCCCTCGAAATGCAATCGAGTTAATGTGCCGAACGAATCCGGCAACAAAATAGTCCGCTCGTCAAAGCGACCGTGGCTAGCGATCATTCGGGCGAAGCGAGCGCTGTCTTGAGCCGTCGAATACAGGCTGCCTCCGATGAGCGGAAGATTAAAGGGTTCGGATAGGTGAGGTGTTTCGGAATGCGGTTTCCCGTTGATCGAACCGGTCGCGATATTCGGGTCTTTCGGATCTGGGAAATAGGTCGTCCGCCAAAGCGCGAGTGGCTGGGCAATCGTTTCTTGTAAAACCGCTTCAAAGGACTGACCTGTCACGACTTCCGCAAACCGTCCGAACACGCAGTTCCCGGCGCCGCTGTAAGCGTAGACCTCGCCGGGAGCGGCGATAAGGGGCTCCTTTGCGATCCCGTTGACCGCGTCCTCGAGAGTAAGCGTGAAATCGCGAATCCATTTTGTCTGACGCCGATTCATCTCGAGTTTTTGCGAATAGATGCCACTTCGATGGCAAAGAAGCTCGCGCAATGTGGGAGCTCTATCCGCGGGCCCACGGCCCTTGATTTCGAGGTGCTCAAATTCGGGAAGGAGACTAC
>JAJFLS010000241.1 GCA_021772595.1 Opitutales bacterium | reverse complement strand
CAAGATTTTCGACCTATTAAACAGTCTCCATATTTTGGGTACTACTGCGAGACTTTGTATACCTTCAGATTGTCGAAATCGATCGTCGAGCCGTTAACCGTCATGCCGAACTTCGTTTTCGTGGGATGAGCGATTCCTTCTGAACGGACTCCAGCTACTCGCTTCCCATCGAGATAAGCCTCCATCAGATCTCCATCGATCAATACACGCAAATGATACCATTGCCCCTGTTTCAAATCGACAGAGCCCGCGTCATTCTTATCTTTCAGGAAGTCCGCTAGCCACTCTTTCTTTTCCTCTGGGAGATCTGGCGTTAGACGAAGAGCTCGAATATCAAGATTGTAAATGCCGGTCTTGTCATCGCTCACATTCATCTTCTGCGGGCTTATCGATACGCGGCAAATATGACCCGCGTGCACGCTTTTCTCGTTCTCGTCATCGATCACAAAGTTGAACCGCGTTCCTCCGTTCAGACGAAAATCGACCTCTATGTCGATATCCTTGAAATCGATAAGCTTTCGCATCACCGAGCCGTGATCGTCTTGCGTTTGCTTGCCGACCAATATGCCATCGACAAAGGTCCATGCCTCTTGGCTCGCTAGAGATATCTTATACCCATCACCCAGCTCCAAACGTCCTTCGAAAGTGTCCTCAAATATAAGCTCTCGGCGCTCCGCTCCGAAACACAGGGACGTTGTAGCCAACAAGGCCATCATCCATTTCAGACCAAAATTAGAAGTGTCGAGCGTTCTCATAGATTTACTTTGTTCTATTTTATAGGGCCTCCCCCATCGATGGGTTTTATCATCTGTGTTATCCGTGCGATCCGTGGGTATAATATTGTTAGGAAAAGCGCTTAACCCAATTGCTCATGTCGCGATTCGCCGCGCGGATCAGGTCATTGTTCGTCGTATCCGGTTCTTCCTGTTCGCCGAGCAAACCTCGGGTCCGGGCGCGATTCCGCAGGAAGGCTCCACAGAGGTGAGCGCCCACAGCTCCGGGAATGCTCTGCAAACCATTGAGCATCTCGGCATACCAAGCGCCATTGTTTTCTTTGTAGGAATGAGTCGGATACCGACCGGTGTGATCATCGATTGCCGCGCCTTGGGCGCCATCGGCCCAAAGCACTGGGCGACCGGTCTTCTTATGCCATTCAGCCAAGTGAGTAGCGGGGTCCTTGAAGTCCTGAAAACTGACCACATCGACGAGCCCTTCGGAGGCATTCACGATTTCAATAGGCAACGGCATGTTGGCCTCGTAGCGATCGCCCATTATCAAGTGGTTGGGATCATAGCGATGAATGGCATCGTGAGTCACTTGGTAATAGTGCCGCGCAAGATCGTAGAGCTCCTGGCGCCCGGCCTTCGTTTTAAGCTTGTCCGGATCGAACATCGGGCCACGCCATTTATTGTGAGAACGATTCCAGGTCCAGGTCGGGCAATCAGAGTACCAATAGCCGATGAGATTGGGATCGTCGCGGAAGCGAGAGCAGTTACTGCGGGCAACGTAGTCGCACCAGTCTTCAAATGAGGAACTGCGCAGGTCGGCATTCTTATGCCACGGATTCCAGGAGTGAGATTCTATGAAGGGCAGCATGTGAAAGTAAGGCATATCCAGAGCCTGATATTCCTCGTAACTCCAGTTCTCTGAATGAGCCTGTTGCTTCACGGTCACCTCTTGAACCCAACCCACCGAATTGAATTCCCATTCCTTCAAGCGAGGAACGACGCCTTCCTTGATCCAGCGGATCTGGTCGTTTCCGTACTTTTCTCGCCAAATGTGCTCGTTTTCCGGATACCTGAGTGTAGCGGAGTCAAAGTGATTCAGAGCCAGCGAAAAGAAAGGCTTCTTGTCGGGAGTCTGAAAAAGCCAACGTCCTTTGACTTTCCCGAGAGTGAAGAAGGACTTCGATTGGTTTGCAGCGAATATGTTCGGAAAGCTAGCAGCGGATAACGCTGCAACCGATGCGGCTTTTATAAAGGTTCTTCGATTAGTCATTATATTGGGGGAATTATTTAACCACAGATTACACGGATATCACTGATAATAGAAAACCTCATCTGTGACCTCTGCGCAATCTGTGGTTAAAATGGACTTCCGTAGGAGTGGCTTTATGCCGCGATGTTTCTCGATCAATCACGGCGTAAAGCTGCTCCTACATTTTAGTTTTAAAAAATCTCCGTTCCTCCGTTTCATCCGTGGTGAAAAGTTTTTAGATTCGTATCCAAACTATCTGTTTTTTCTGAGAATTCTGTGGTTAGAACTTTTCCCTAATTCTTCTTCAGATGGGCTTTGATATCATATTTCTCCCAGAGTCCTCTGAGCGTTTCGTCCAGTTCTTCGAGGCCTTTTCGATCCGTCGTATTCGGGGCATGCTCGTATACTTGCATGTTGATATCGCGAATTAGGGAAATCAGTCCCGGACGCGGCTTCCCATCGATCATATAGATACCCGTCTCCTGGTCTTTGTGCACAACAGCGAGTTCCTGGTCGTAAAGACACATACAGAAAGTCGCCCCCATTGTCTGCGGATCCTTGTAATGCCGCATCATCGTCGCCTGATAGATTTCCCCACGAGCCTCATGGCTGATGAGCCCCTTATAGAGGTTCCCCTTGTTATTGGGATAATGAAAGCCTACATCCTCATCCGATACGATCATCTGAAGACCCGAGCCGTCCGCTAGATCGTTCAGAGAAAGGGTCTCGTTCCAGTGTTGCGGCGCGATCAGATCTAGATAAGGAGCCGCAGCTTTCCAGGACTCGGGGGTGAGCGCCCACTCCTTGATGAAGGACCCGGGGATCAAGTGATTCTGATCATAGCGCCGGATGGCAGTGTGCGCCATCTTGTAAAGGTGGATACACATGTGCGATAGGTTTGCATTGAAATCCGCCACCTTGCGCGGATCCAGCCTTTTGCCTACGGCTGGATAATTAGCGCGGCCAAAGTTTGTTTCGTAGACCAATTCGGCCTTGCTCTTGAGGTCGGATATTTTCCTTAGAGACATACCGTAGATCTCATTGAACTTCTTCACATCGCCTTTGTAGCGTTTGTCGAGCAGGTCGGTGATCACTACGCGTCCGTGGATGTTGGCTGCGAGCGACATATGGTGATTGACCCAATTCTGGGAGTGATTGAAGGCTCCAAATCCATAGTAGTAACCCAGGACTAGAGGATTGTCTTTGACTGGGGGAACTGCCGCCTTCGCCCGGTCCTCGATCAATTCCGTGTAGGCCGGGTCGAAGATATCGGGCAGCGTCTCCCCTTCTACAAACTCCCATGGATGCTTCAGCAGGATCACGCCCACGGCATAAGGAAATTTCTCCTCTTCGAATACTTTTTCGGAAAGCGGCAGGTCAACATAGCCGTTCAGGTTACGCTTCGGACTAGAAGCTCCGCCAAGGGCGCAGTTAAAGCCCATTTCACGGGCCTTGGCCACTGAATCGCGGACCCAAGCATCCTTGTCGTCGCCGAACAGGGTCTCGGCTGCCGTTCTCGTTTCGCCAGACAGCATGTGGCTGAGCGCCACCGGATAAAAGACGTTCCCGTCTGGCGTGATGAACCAGTTGCGGCCGCCGATCTCCTCCAAGTGGAAGAAGCCCGTTTTCTTACCTTTGATGCCGGTCCAACCTCCGTATTGGTCCAGTTCGGCTTTGGCACCGAAACTAGAAGCTGACAAAAGGAACATTGCGGAAGCCGCCAGAGCGAGCAAACAACGCGTTACAATTTTACAGTGTCTCGGTTTCATGTGGGTTTGGGAAAGGGATTGGTCGCAGTACTCGCCTGCGTTTCTCAACAGATGCCACTGGGGGTACAAAGACTAACGGAATCCTGAACTTTTTTAGACAATACGCTAGATCGAACTAGGTTTCGGGAGGTTTAACAGGATGCGCTTCGCTGACATGATCCTGCTAGGCAGGAGCTTGATGAGAATCAAACACGGTAGGGACGGACTGGCAGGCCCTCCGGCTCATGCCCATCACGCAAGCTAGCCTTCACCCTTAGCTGCCAACTGAGTCCTCATCACAGTGTATTGATAAGCCATCGTATACTTGACCGCGTAGCTGCCATATTCCGGCGTATGCGCGCCCGGGGCTTGCTCGAACGTGAATCGGATCTTCTCCTCCATTAGCGCTTTCGCCAGCCGTTGGGATGCCTCCAACAAGTTATCATCCAGACCGCAATCGATGCGGATATCTGGAAGCCGCTCACGGGGAACCTTCAGAACGAGCTTGTACGGATCGATCGCATCGCAGTTTTCCAGCGTGGCTACCATTAACCCGCGGGGAGTCGCCGCGGCCAATTCCATTTTCCCTTTTGGCACTGGGCCGGTCAGGAATAGCGGATCGGCGCTTTCGCCTCTCAAATGCGCGCGAAGCTTATCGATAAAACGCAACCCTCCCGCGATACTGCTGGTCGAACAAAACAGCTCAGGATTCCTGAATGAAAGCATGAGCGCGCCATAGCCGCCCATTGACTTTCCGCCGATCGCTCGACCTTCCCTAGAAGCAATGGTCCGAAAATGCGTATCCACATATCCGATCAAATCCTTCGTGACATAGTCTTCCCAGTTATTCTTTTGACCTTCATAGCTCTCCACCCAGTTCACAAACCAGGACGGCCCCGCATCCGGAATAACCACAATCAGGTCGTAACCCGCCGCATACTCCGGTACTCTGAGCTCTACCCAATAGTCCTCATTGCCCTGTCGCCCATGCAGCAAGTATAGAACCGGATAAGTCTTCTCACTCGATTCATAGTCTACAGGCAAAATGATATTGAAGGCCATCTCGCACGCCACCGAAGGGGCTTCAAATTGGACGCGTCGAACCGCTGGCGTTTCCGCCTGACTGGGCGAAATCCACACCAACCCCTTGATGAAGACACACAGACCTAGGGGAATTCCTAATCGCTTCACAACGATACAATATTCACTCGCGAAGCGGAAGAGGGTCAAACTTCAAAAGTTGGCGATCCCTTACCTCCAGGTGTTTCTGCCAATGGCCCGAGATAGAAATAATTAGCCTGTCCCTGCTATTTATACTCCCCAGTGCCAACGACACATTCGTCGCCCCTGTAAATTTCATCCAGCGCAGCTCATTCGGTCCCAGAGATCGCCGTGCGAAGCACGAGCTTATCATCAACGGAACGCGTACCCAAAGATATAGGAATATAGCAGCGACCATGGGGCCTCCGACCCATTTCCATGTTTTGACGAAACGGCGGCGTCTGTCCATAAAGGATTGATCTACCGGATCCAGTTTCATCCGGTCTTCGTATCAATCTTCCGCGGCCATCATTCTTCTATCTGTCCGAAGCAGTTTCTCGCCAAGCTGTGTCGCGAGATTACGGAATAAGATGAGTCCGATGTCAGGTCGACGGCGAACCAGCGTTTCCAACGCTTCTCTGGCTAGCACAGCTGACTCGACCTGCTCCAACGCGGTTGCCGAGGCCGCATGAGGCGTGGCTTGGATCAGCGAAATTTCCCCCAGCGACTCACCGACTTTAACCACGCCTACCTCCTGCTGATCAATCGAAACTGAGACACACCCCGACAAGATTAAGAGAACTTCACTCGATTCGGCACCCTGATCAACGAGGCGATCGCCCTTTCTAAACACTCGGAAGACGCAAGCTGCCGCGAGCTGTTTCGTTTGCTCAGGATTGAGCCCTTTAAATATTGCGTTCGCGGGCGCTGCCTCCGCAAGACGGGGGGCCACCTCAAATTGCTGAAAATGCCTAATTACGATTTCTGCTACCGGCTTGCTTGCGTCATGTAATTGTATATTCGATATATCTGGAGGGTTTGCCAGCCGCGCCATGCGAACGGCATCGAGCCGCTCTACACGATGGAATGCCATCGCGGGAACATACGCCACGGGCAGATACCCGAGCTCTAAAAAGGTCCGTTGCATACGAGGCGAATAGGCGCTTACATCCGCTTCAATGTAGCCAATACCTTCGTCTTCAAGGCAACGCTTCGTCACCGTCGCCAGCAGTGACCGTATGGGGCCGTCGTCCGCGGACACCAACTCGAGGAGACGGGCAGCATTTTCATTTCTGTCAATGTGGAATCCTAGCCCTCCCACAAGGCGATCGCCTTGCTTAGCCAAAACGTAGCGATAGTCGCTAACATGAAGTTGAAAAAGTCCTACATGAAGTTTTACAGGCCCAAATACCTCGCGGCGCGATACGCGGCCGCGCTCAAAACGCAGCAACGAAGTGTATCCGCGAGACGTCATATCTCCCAATTCATAGCTCTCTTCGCCCTGGTAAGCCGGAGATTCGGCGTCGATTATAACATCACCCGTTATCCCGCACGATTTTAGAACCTGATCAGCGAGTTCATAGGTTTCGGGAATGAGATGAGGATGGTTGCGGCGAAGTTTCATAGCATCCCCAAAATGCCGCGTATAGTAAGCGATACTTTCCCTCTCCTCGAAATCCACCTTGCAGGGAAGAAATCCGGCACAGGAAAATCCATGCGAGTTTGAAATCCGTTGCGAAAAAGGATGGGCAGCGCGATTCTCCACGATCGCGATGTGCAAACGATCACGAACCGCCTCGAGACGTGCTTCCATAAGCTTATTTCCAATCCCTCGTTCTCGGCCATCCGGATGCACAACAAGACGTCCGAATTCCCCCAGCAAATCGCCAAAGGCTCCAGAATCGAGAATCACAGATCCTGTGCCCAAAATTCGCCCCGTCTCTTTATCCTCCGCGACAAGGATCAGCGTATCGTCATTGTAGATGAGCTTCTTGAGAATCTCGCGACTGTGAAACTCGGGATGAGCATAGTAGTCTCCATACACTGCCACGAACAAATCGGCAATGGCTTCGGTATCGTTCTCAGTCGCTTCGCGTATCGAAATCATCGGGAATTGTCCAATACGTGATGTCCGGCAGAAATCGCCACTTGGTGGAAATAGGACGCAGATACGGCGAGCAGGCGTTCGTCGAAATCGAAACGACTCGAATGCGCGGGAAAGTATTCTTTATCAGGAGAAGTGGTCCCGAAACGCACGTAACAGGAAGGACGTTCTTCCGCGTACCAACCGAAATCCTCCGCCCCCATGTTCGCATGGTCCAGCGGATACACTTTCTTTTCTCCTACTATCTGCGTTGCCGCTTCGCGAGCGATCGTAGTTGCCTTTCCTCGATTTATTACCGCGGGTGTGCCGGGAATGATTTCCACATCAATGCGGGCATCGTGAAGCCCGCCGATAGCAGTAGCCACGCGTCGGATTGCTCGTTCCAATTCTATACGAACCTCCGGTTCTTGAGCGCGAATGGTGCCTTTAAGGCAGGCCGTTTCCGCTATTACATTGGAGGCCTTCCCTGCTTCGAAAGAACCTACTGTCACCACCGAAGGATGGGCGGGATTAATTTCGCGAGAAACGATAGTCTGCAGCGCCATTACCAGAAGAGAGCCCACGACAACCGAATCAATCGCCTCGTGTGGTCGACCCGCATGCCCGCCTTTGCCATTTATGGTGACAACAAAACGGTCGGAAGAGGCGTTCACTGGCCCATCCGTAACTATAATGGAACCGAGTCGATACCCCCGGTCGATATGTCCTCCGAAAATCATCGCTACATCATCGAGCACCCCGGCAGCTATTAATGCCTTGGCTCCATCGCCCGTCTCTTCAGCAGGTTGAAAAATGAGCTTCACCGGGACCTGCAACTCCGGTTCTTCGTTGAGAAGCATGGCCGCTCCAAGGAGACCACTCGCATGCCCATCGTGGCCGCAGGCGTGCATCACGCCCTCATTGTTCGAAGCGAATGGCAAACCGGTTTCTTCGTGGATGGGCAGCGCATCAATATCTGCTCGCAGGGCAATGACGCCTTTGGTGGCGTTTCGTCCCGGTATCGTAGCTACGACACCAGTAGGAGCCAATTCCGTATCGAAAGCGATACCCTGCTCCTTAAGGAAAGAGCAGATTTTTTCGGTCGTTCTCGTTTCTTTCCAGGACAGTTCCGGGTTGGCGTGAAGGTCCCGTCGAAAGGACACCATTTCGTCAAAGGTTGCTGTCGGCACTTGGAGGTCTCTGTACATTTTCAATCTGTCATTTCGAGTTATCTTGGCATTAGCCCACAATCGATCTGCCGCGCTTTGATCGATCACCCATAAAAGCTGAATCGAGCAGTTGCTGCCGCCAATCCGTTGAGCGGTTCGCTTTTCTTAAAGCCTAGCCAATATCGACCGTCTGTCAAAGCGTATCGGTGGCGATTTCGTCGCTTTAGAAAGAACCATTTCCGCAGGCAAACTATCAACCTGTGCCTATTCAAACACTCTCGTAATGTTACTTCGCTTTTTCGAATAGGACGGTCCCGCACATCTTCTACCAACTCCATCGAATCATCAGCGTCAAAAGTGATTTCCGTTTTACTTTCCATTTCGAGACCCCATTTCTTCGCAGAGTTCCTTTATCCTCGTAGTTTCAAAAAAACGGGCCATGAAGCATGCAAGCCTCTTGAATACAGTGCCTTAAGTTTAGAAATGTCTATTTTCGCAACCTGACTGAAAGTGAAGATTGAAAAATACAATATTTTGAACCACGGAGATCACGGAGGAACAGAGAATAGATGGAAGCCTTCGCCTCCTTTCCTCCGTGACCTCCGTGGTTTATGAAACGTTTGGTTTATCTCTTCGACAGCCTTCGGCTACTGCATATTCTACTTTGGGTTCGTATCTGAAGTACATTTATATGTGTAATAGGTAAACAGATACACGATCTCTTCAATCCGAATCAGAAAGCTCTTTCGCCAGCCGCTGGGATGCCTCCAGCAAGTTGTCATCCAGACCGCAATCGATCCGGATATCCGGAAGCTGCTCGCGAGGAACCTTCAGAACAAGCTTGTACGGGTCGATCGCATCGCAGTCTTCAAGCGAGATCACCATCAACCCGCGAATCGGAAGAGGGTCAAGCTTCAAAGTCACCACCCCTCACCTCAAGACGCTTCTGCTAAGGCCCGAAATAGAAATAAATAGCCTGTCCCTGCTATTTCAGTTCTCCTTCATTTTTCATGCGAAGGGCTTCCTTAATTATATATTGCATATCCCTCGCAGTCGTCTGGGCCCATCGAGAGCTGGACAGAGGCTCATGGTCTATTTCCGGCTCGATCAATTCTCGTTGAGCGAATGCGTTGATCGTGAGGATGGTCTCCTTACGATCCTGCGTTCCCAGCGCAGGCTCATCTCTCCAGATGGCTGTAAACCGCTGATCCTCCAAAAGCCTCTCAAGCAACTCGCGTTTAACTTCCGTCCGTGGAAGGGCTCGTAATTCCATCATCACCGACGTTCTTACATCAGGACCTATTCCTTGAAACCTCAGAGCATTATTAAAAAAATACTCCACGAGATAGTCCTCATTCAAAGGCAGTCCAACATGTACGAGTTCTCGAACTATTTTCCCTCTGTGGGCTACCCGTTCAATGCCTGAAAGTCCATACCTTAATATTCCATCTCGCGTATTCAAATCATCAATATTCGATTCAATCGCTGGTTCAAGAAGCCTCGAAATACCGATACAAAAATAATCGTCGGGGTTATAGGCTTCCGGACGCTTGCGTTCCCATATTCGCCGCAATTGAGCAACGTCCTTTCTTTCGAAATACACATCCGCTTGCCCCATGAGCACGCGAACCAGCGAATCATAAGCGCCTGTCCAAACCCGCCAATCCACATCGGACCAGAGATTTCGCTCTTCAAGTAGCTCCATCAAGCGATCCGAAGACAGGCGCCGCGATGTGTAGGGCCCCATCATCGAGTCCCCAATCCCCATACCAAACAAGTCGGAGTGTGTATTTCGAGAGAGCAGGCGGGCCTTCGCCTCTACCTCTGCCGATTGTTTCGCCAATTCCCTCCCAATCTTCTTGCGAGCTCGCTTAACGCGAGGCACAACTCGTTTGCCCTCCGTCGCGACAGAGAATGCTCGACGCATGCGCTCTTTCCAGAACCACAAACTGGTTTCTGCCTCGCTGTTCTTCTCCCACCAGGAATCGAAATCCTCCGAATCAAGCACCTCGCCGGTCATCAGGTGTATCGCCTTTTTAGAATAGTCCGAAACCGTTCTGGGCGCCCACCTACGTTCAAAATCCCAAAGCGAATCATCGTCCGCGAAATACTCCCTCGGTACCAAGTGTCGGTTGAAGGTAACGAGATCTCCCATGATCGACGCCCCGCTCTCCGCCTCATCGTCCATCAGCGCAGCGATTCGAGGTATGTCCTCCGGGATATGCAAAGTCGCCAGCGCCTCCACCGCGACACCTCTTACCTCAGGATCCTCATCGCTCAGCAACTCCCGCAGAGCCGGAGCGTGCCTACGCTTGGGCCAAGCCGGTTTTTCGGAAAGAGACAAACTGGGCCGGTCGTCATCACGGCAATACGGCAGACTCCAAGGCCTGACTTTGAAATAGCGTTTCACCTCGCCCTTTCTCGATGTCGGGTGACTAGCCGCTCTCAACAATAACGGATCGTCCCCCTCGTACACCTCAGCATTGCGACTTTTTTCGTCGGTCACTCGGATCGACTGGATAATTCGTTCCCTCGGCGATTGAACGTTCACCAAAGCGCAGGAGCTAACGCAAAGCAGGGGAAGCACACACACAACTCTCAAAGACACCATAACCGAACATGATTCTACAACCGTGAGAATTAGCAAAACCAAGCTGACGATATCTCATCCCTCTACCCAATCAATCCTACCGTCGCAGGCGTCAGTGTCCCGCGTAGTTTGAAAAGCTAATCACGGATCCCCTAGTCTCTCCTTTCCTCCGTCCCTCTGTACCCAAATCCCTCAGTCAAATCACCATTGCTGCGCGATCACTGTCTCCCCGTCGCATTTGCGTCGCTGGATTTGCTGCGACGTAAGAGAAAGTTTCTAACAGGATACGCCCCGACGAGGTCGAGGCTACAAGCTAGTCCGCGCGTCAACCTCAAGACTAAGATAGCCGAGATCTCGCACGTCGATTATCACGAGCTCGAGTTCCTCGTCATCCACACCGTCTGTCAAAGGCTGAATCGCGTCCAGGTTTCCAAACCGTTTTTGCAGCCCAAACTGGGCCAGATGTCGGATACGCGAGAGCTCCATTCTCGGCTTCCACAGTCTACCCGATTTCCCCTTCAGGAAATAGTACCGATTCAACCGCTCCTTCAATACAGAACGATGAAACTGAATCGGCGGGTCGGATGCAAAATCCTCGTAGCTGTATTCGACTATCATATACGTCAAATAATCAGTAGCAGCGCCCGTCTGTCGCAACACCGTTCGAATCCCTCCATAGACTATTTCCCGTCCGTCTTCAAACGGAACCACGGTCACGTTCTCGACTGCTATCCGATCCAGAACGACATTGAGCTTCCACTGACCGTCTCGATCCTCTAGCACCCCTGGCCCCCGAAGCTGAAAATTATCTTCAATATCGATACTCGTTTTCCGCATGCTATATAGGCTTTCGAGATCCCAATCATTCAGGCGGCTCAACAACTCCGCCAAGACTCCCCCTTGTGGACTCACACCCGGAATTCTCCTCCTTTGGCTATTCCCCCAATGGACGTCGGACTCTCCTGGAGCTCGAAATAAAGCGCGCGCGCCCGTTACATTAAAAAGAAAATTTTCGGGAACCGCCTCTATCTCTAGGTTCCGCTTCTCTATATTCAGATGTTTCCGGCTCCCCACATCGAAATTCAGGCGAAAAACAGGTTCTTCTACTACGAGTGAACGCGCAATTGCTTCGTTCTCTACGATCCGGTTGCTTTCCCCAAGATAACCTTGAAATCCCAGCAAGGGAATCGCAATCGTTATCAGTACCCCGATTCCTGCAATCCGTCTAGCAAGCCAGACGCGGCGATTTAGAAACGGCAAGACAATCGCGGTGGACACGCTAACAAGATAAACAAGATAGGCGATCAGATGAAAGAACCCTCCCATCTGCGGCCTGCCTCCAAAGAAATAGAACGTTGAGAAAAATTGATGACCGATAATCATTACTGCCGCAAAAGCGGTAGAGCCAACCAGCATAGTCGAAAGCCCTTTGGTATGGACTGCAAAAAACACTAGGACCGGAGCAAACCACAGCGTCCAATACCCATGCCAAATCAAAGCGGCCCATGGAGCTCCCACCCCGCTATTGGTCGCCACCGTCCAAACAAACATCCACGGTATCGCAAAAAACACGACGAGCAGAACGATTCCTTTGCTCGCGAGAAGCTGCAGACCATCGAAAGGCTTGGAAAGCCAAAAGGCATCGACATCGCAAAGCGAATCCTTGCCCAGCAATCGCTGAGTAAGAATCCCAGTAACGAAGATATAGAGCATAAGTATAAATGGTCCGACCCGCTCCAACCTTGAAAAACCAGTCCTTCCATCGATCAATCCGTCTACCAATTCGGTAAACGGAAACGTGATCGCCGCCACCAAGGACGCATTGAACAGCAACAGCCAAGCCACATGCTTAAAATCCTCTTTCAACAAATATAACAGCTTCATAGTTCGTTCCAGGCTAGCGCTCTTAATTCTCCACGTTCTTCACCACACTTACAAAAAGTTCCCTTAGAGACATTGGTCGAAAGCTAATATCGCCCGCCGACGGAAACCGCTCCTTCAATCGGGTCAGGCTCGCTTCTTCAATATAGCTCGTATTCACAAACTCGTAACTCCTACCCTTTCGTTTCATCTGGATCCAACTCTCCGGTAGCTCGCCGCCCGACCCTTCTTCGTCGCTATGGAAAGTCGCCATCCGCGTTCTGCCTTTGAGCGACTCCAAGGACTCGTCCAGAATTAGGGATCCTTCGTGCAGAATCCCCACTCGATCGCAAATCGGCTCCACATCGTCGATATCGTGCGATGAAACAACCAGCGTCCGCTCGCCCTCGTTTGCCCAGTCGATCAAACCTTCGATACACTCCTGCCGGACAATCGGATCTAATCCGGAAAACGGCTCGTCCATCACCACCACCTCTGGCTGAATGGAAAACGCGAGCAACATCTTCACCTTCATTCTCATCCCACGAGACAGCGTTTTGATCTTCCGATCGAGCGGCAGCCGAAAAAGCTCGATCAACTTAGCGCAGTAATCGTCATCCCATTTTGGATACAGCGGCTTAACCGAACGTATCTGCGCCTCCAAGGTCATCCAGTCGTAAAGCTTCTGACTCTCAGAGACGTACGCTATACGACAAAAATCCGCGCTCTTCAAATCCGTCGCCGACTTGCCGAGGACGCGAATCGCGCCTGAACTCAGGGGCATTCGATTCAACAACAGCCGCAAGGCCGTCGACTTGCCGGCGCCGTTCACGCCCAGCAGGCAAAAGATCGAGCCCCTCTCAATTTCGAGATTCACTCCATTCAAGGCGCGAACCTTGCCGAATACTTTGGATACATCCTCAAAGAGGATCGTCGATTCGCTCATTCTCCTAGCTCCTTCCATTTCGTTTCAAGTTCCTGCGTTAGCTCGGTCAAGCTCACGCCACAGATGCGCGATTCCATCGCCAACTCGTCAATCAGACGACGAACCATCTCACGCTTTTCCACCTGCGCACTCTCCCAGCCATCAGTGATCACCGAGCCTAACCCCGGACGCGTTTCCAAAATCCCATCACCTATCAACGTTGCCGCCGCCTTCTGAGCCGTCTTCGGATTAATCCGCAACACCTTGCTGATCTCCCGAACCGACGGAAATCCATCCCCCGCCCTCAAAGCCCCCGAAACCAACGAGCGCTTCACCGCCGCCACAATCTGGTCGCTCGCCGGTACGCTTTTCTCAATCTGTATTTTGAACGGAAGCATTTCTGTTCCGTGTACCGTGGGTACCGGTACACTTGGGTGTCAATTACAAAACTACAAAAGTTGAAAGCTGTTTTTAGATAGAGCATCCCCGGGGCAAGCCCTCGACCTTCGGTCGACTGCCGAAGCGGTAGCGAGGTATTTAGGAGAAGAAATACAATTGCACCGGCACCATTTCGGTGGTTCCACAATCATCGCTTAGCCCTAATTTCACACATTCTCTTTCTTTCACATCCAGTGCTTTTTGAGCTAGGGTGGTACGAGGCGTCCCTACTCGTATTCTCAATCTCTCAAAATATCTAGCTGGCGCGAAGCGTCAGTCGACCGACAGGGAGAGGTCTTTCCCCGGGGATGTTTATAGTTTTCTTTTCCCAAACAGTCTCCAGTATGGCCTTCACCCAGAGGAACCGAAACCTGGCCATGGGGTCGCATTCGCGACACATGATTGGAGAGCAATCAACTATGTTATTGTCGCAGCTTCCTTAAAATGGGAAAGTGGACTATGACTATAAAACGGACAGGCTTCCTCATCACTCTGAAAGCGATACTGCTCGTTATTGCGGCGGAGATCCATTTGTCGGCCGCAGACAAGCCAAATATCGTAGCTATTATTGCCGATGACCATGGCGTGTATCATTCAACCGCCTACGGCTCGAAGGAGCAGAAAACGCCTCACATGCAGTCGTTAGCGGATGAAGGCATGACCTTCACCCGCGCGTATGTCGCCTCGCCGGCCTGTGCCCCTAGTCGGCATGCCTTGATGTCGGGACTAATGCCCTATAGAAATGGTGTCGTAGGGAATCACGAGAATTCAAATTACAAACGAACTCCCTCCGAAGGTCTAATACAGCGACTCCTTGATGCGGGCTATGAGGTTGTATTCAGGGGTAAAATTACACACGGCAACGGAAAGGGTGTCATACCCGACGAAGTAGTGAAGCTTCCAGGCAGCAACAACCTTCTGGATCCCGCAAATGTGGAAGAGTACCTCCTCAAGCGAGAAGACAAAACAAAACCGGTTGCCCTGTTTATTGGCCCGACAGACACGCACACGATCTGGCCCATCGAGCCTGACGAAGTTCACTTCAAGCCCGAAGATAGCGTACTGCCTCCCAAGACATTCGACACGCCCGAAGCGCGTCAACTGATGGCCCGGTATAACCAGTCTGTGGAAAATGTGGATACAACCGTTGGCCAAGTACGCGAATTGGTCAAACGGCAGCTCGACGAAGAAAACACCCTCATCCTCTACACGTCCGACCACGGCCAGAATTGGGCTTTCGGAAAGTGGTCACTCTATGAAACGGGCGTCCGTGTTCCGTTGATAGCAGTATGGCCCGGAAAGATTGAGCCCAAATCAACCACCAACGCCATGGTCAGTTGGATAGATTTAATCCCGACCTTTCTCGACATCGTGGGGGAGCCTGCCTTGGAGGGCATCGATGGTAAATCCTTCAAAAAAGTATTGCTGGGCGAAACCGGCAGCCATCGTGACAAGATCTTCACGGTCCACAAAGGCGACAAGACTGTGAACGTCTATCCCATCCGAGCCGTAAGAACGGACAAATGGAAATACATGCTCAACCTGTTCCCCGAGTTCTACAATACCACCCACATGGACGTAAAAGTCTTCCGCGAGGGCCATACTAGAGCTGGCCAGCAAAACCAACATTACTTCGCCGACTGGAATGCGTGGGATCAAGCAGCTCAATCCAATCAAGAAGCTGCACAATTTCTGCACCGGTATCACGCCAGACCCAAGGAAGAGCTATACCTCGTTAAAGATGATCCCTACGAAGAAAACAACCTCGCTTTTGACCCCCGGTATGCGGATGTATTAGCATCCATGCGCAAGATGATTCAAGACCGCATGATAGAGGTTGAAGACGACCGATCCCTGTCAGGCAAACCAAGGCTCTTGAAAGACAACCCACTACCAGCCGCCATCCAACTCTATTATCCCAATGGCGGCGAAATCCTCCGTTCAGGCCAAACTACAAACATCTCCTGGAGCGACTTCTGGGTAGGCGTGAAAACCGTCAAGCTGGAATACAACGACGGCAGTAATTGGAAAGTAATTACCGATACTGCCCCGCACACTGGAACGTTTGCATGGCGAGTTCCAGCGATTTCCTCAAACAAGGTAAGACTTCGAGTCAGTTCAGCGGACGGAAAAATCTTCGACGAAAGCGACAAGCCGTTTTCCATATCGCCAGGTCGGTAATTGAAATAAAGCATCACCGGAGCAACCGTCTTCGCTCTTCGAACTACGCCGAGTCAAGAGCTCTCGACCTTTCGCTTCGCGCAAGCGGGACATTTTTAGAGGTAGGGAGTACCGAGCCGGTCCTCCCTACCAAAGCCGAAACCGCCGGTCGCACAGTAACAATTCGTTTCAGCAACTTTCCTTTACCGCTTTGGCAATACTCGGCCACAACATCAATACTGAAGCTCCCTAATTTACTGGGTCACTGGATTTCAATGGTTTTTCCACTTCAAGGACAATTCGCAT
>JAJFLS010000025.1 GCA_021772595.1 Opitutales bacterium | reverse complement strand
GAGAGAACTTCTCGCGAGAGGATATCGGATTTGGCAATCACCACGTTTTGGCCGATCATTCGCAGGGTAACTTGGCTATCGTCTTCGCTGGCCACGTTACCCGCATAAGTGCGACCATCTTGCGTACCAATCGTCACCAATTGGTAGCCTTCTGGGATTTCGCTGCTCGGATCGAGCATATTGGTTAGGATGTAATCCAGGTTGGCTCGATTGGACCCGGTAATATCCGGTCCTACTTCCCCGCCCTTGCCGTACATTTTGTGGCAAGTGGAGCAGGCTCGGTCGAAGATTGCCTTGCCGGACTTCAAATCAGCATGGGTTACGTAATCGTCGCTCAGCAAGATCTGATATCGGTCGAACGCCAATTGCTTGTCGCGGGAAAGGCTTTCGACGGATCCCCAGAAATCGGCAAAGCTCGGACCGATGACTCGATTCAACTGCCGGGCCGACACGGCGCTGACATCCGATCGCGAGATACGCCGCTTTTTCAACTCTCCAAACAAGGCCAATGCGCTCTCCCTGCGAGTTGCTAGCGTTTGGATGGCAATTGCTTTTTCCGTATCCGAAAAGTCGCTATAGCGCTTGAGGACTTCGTCAGGGATCGGCGCGTTGCCATAGACGCCCAAGGTTCTCAAAGCGGTTATCCGGAGATTCGCGTCATCCAACAAAGACACAATGGTCGCGTAAGCCGGCGCGTACACCTCTTGGGCGAAACTCTCCAGAATCTCTTTGCGTTTTTCTAGAGCCGTACCGGTCTCCTTCAACATAGCTAGCCGAGCCTTGCCCGCTTCGGCGCTGCCGAACAACTGACCCAAGCGTAGTGCTAAACTGCGTTCCTCATCGTCGGTCGAACCCATCATCTGCTTTTCTAAGGCCGCCCATCCCTCAGGCGCTTCGAGGTAGCGTTGCCCCGCAAGCCCGTCCCTCATTCCTTCCAACAAGGATATTCTCACCGAAGACGAACGAGCCTTCTTAAGCGCTTGCACGATTGCGTCTAGTTTCCCGGCCGCGACCGCTCTTCTCGCAATGAACTGCGTTACGATAGTGATCTTGCTATCCAAGGCATGCCCCAGGGCAACCGCCGAGCCCTTCTCCACATGCGGTTCGACTCCAAACCAGATCATCTTCGGGATATTGTGGTCTTCGGCATCGCCCGCATGACTCAATAAACCCTCGGCAACCGCCCACATACTCGATTCCGGAATACGCTGCAGAGCCGCCGCCAAGTACAAACGAACGACCGGCGAGGAATCCGACTTCGCCATAGAGCGGAATTGCTTCAAAGCCTGGCTTCCTGGATCGGAATCCTCGCAGATCAGTTGGACCGCCCAAGCCCGGATATAAGCTTCGGAATCGTCGAGCAGTTCAGTCAACTGCTTTCGGCTCGCCCCACCGGTCACGTGCAGCGCCCAAAGAGAGCGGAGCTTGCGACCGATATCGGTTCCTTGCTGAAACTGCTCCCAGAGCATTCCGTGAACCTTCTTAGAAAGGCTTCCTTCTACGGCCCGCTGATGAAGCAGGACGCGGGCTCTTCGAACGTACCAATCGTTTCGATGCAGCTGCAGGTCGACAAGCTCCTCATCCGATAGCTTGGCCAAATCCAGTCCTGCCTTCCCGGATACACCCTCTGCGGCCACTCGGTAGATGCGTCCCGTATCTTTCTCCAACACTTGGATTCCGCAAATATCGGGATCGTGCCAATCGAGAATATACACCGCTCCATCCGGCCCGATTTCCAAACTGAAGCCAATCCATTGCCCATCGTTGGCCAGCAGGGTATCATCGCCGTGATGGCCCACAAAGCCGGATCCCTTAGGTTCCAGGATGTCCGACAGGAGAGAGTGCTCGTGCATATTGGCCATGAAGATCCGATTATGGTAACGCTCGGGAAATTCCTCCGCCAAATAAACGCGAGCCCCGCCATGAGCGGAACGATGCCGGTGATCCGTGATCGTCTGGATATCCGAATACACGTGCGGATTGATGTGTTGCCCCCCTTGGCGGTGATAGATCCCTCCGGGAATCACGTGCCACAGATGCGGAATCACGCAGGCGGAAATGAACATCTGCCCATTATCATCGAAATCCACGCCCCAAGGATTGCTAAATCCGTGAGCCACCACTTCGAAGCGGTCCTTGATGGGATGGTAGCGCCAAACGCCGCCATCTATCTTTTGAGGATCCTGTACTTCCTGCGACTCCGGAAAGGCTTCGCCATGGCGATAGATGCGCCCTTCGCCAATCGGCTTGCCGACGACCGACGGAGTGGCGAAGCCCTGGCAACCGTACAGCCAGCCATCGGGTCCCCAAATAAAGCTGTTGAGCACCTCATGCCGATCGCGGATGCCCCAGCCGGTCAGGCGGACCTCGATAGCGTCCAGATCAGCCTTATCATCCCCATCGCGATCCGGGACGAAGAGCACGTTCGGCGTCGCCCCGAGCCACAAGCCATCGAATCCCCAAGCCAGAGCGGATGGGAAAGGAACCCCGTCCAGAAAGACTTTGCGCGTATCCATCTTTCCATCGCCATCCACATCTTCCAAAATCAGAATACGGCTTTCCCCGTCCTCGGAAAATCCAGACCTCCTTGATGAGTAGTCGCGATTCTCCGCCACGAAAAGGCGTCCTCGATCGTCCCAACAAAAAGCGAGCGGTTGGGTGATATCCGGCTCGGAAGCGTAGAGGTTCACCTCAAGCCCATCGGCTAAGTCCATCTTCTCGACCGCCTCTTCGCCGGTCAGAAACACTGCGTCCTTGCCCTCTTGCCGAGCGACTTTCCACAATGCATTATTCCCCCGCTGACCGGTATACGTTTTCCAATAGTCATTGACCTCGACATCATTCTGTTCACCCGTGTAAACGACGAATCGATGCTTGAAAGACTCGCTTTTCCCGGCAGGGATTTTCCAGTCGCCCAGTCGAGACCGGGCCGGGCCGATACCAAGCTTATTGTCCACTCGCCATGGCATCGGAAAGGACGGGTTCTCCGGGTGATCGAAAATGGCGATATGTGCCCAATCGTCGCGGCCTTCGATCTCCATGCCAACATCGACCCACATTGCCCGCTGTCCTTCGGCTCTTTGATCCTCCTGCCGGGAACTATTGACAACCTTGCCAGCGATATCCTCACGCCAAGGCATGCGCAGAAACAATCCGCCGTAATTGTATTCGCCAATCGTTACTTCCGTATGAGCCTTTCCTGTCCAGACGAGGTCTAGGTAATACTTTTCCCCAGTATCGCGCATCGACCAAACCTGGGATTCCTCCAAAAGGGCTGTGCCGTCCTCGTCCAGCAAGTGATAAACGGTTTCCCATTGCACAACTTCCCCGCTTGAGGCCAGCACCTTGGTATCGACGCGCTGCCAGAATCCATTTGACGGATTGTGGAAGTAGTCCCGTCCATTCAAACGCGTAAAGCCCCAATAGAGCCCCGTCTGGTGCTTATGATGCCCCGGGCTGTATTCGGTGAGAACCCCCTTGCCATCCGGGGCCATGATTGGGTGGATGTACGGTCGGTGATCGGCGCGGACGTTTTGGACGAGAATCGGCTCATCCGATCCGGCTCGAACAACAGAGAGGGTTCCGTCGTCCTTGTTCTCGATCAGTTGCAAGGGCGCTGCCAGCAGTTGACCGGAAGCGATCAAGACAATCGCGCCAAGAAATATTCGATACGTCTTCATAGTAGATACAATTCGATTAGTGATTCAATAAATAGCTAGGGCGTTTTTCCAAAAGTTCTCTTTGCTGGTTCGAACTAACGATTTTCCTCCGCCCACTCGGCGGGGTCGATCTCCTGGTAATCCGGGTTTGGAGACAGCATTTGAGCATCCAACGAATCGCGCCAAGCGTGCAGCATCCCGACTAACTCCTGAGCTTTCTTTAGATTGGATTTCGAAAGATCGTTTTGCTCGCCGATGTCATCCTGCAAATTGAAGAGCTGTACCGTGTTGTTTTCGAAATACTCTAGCAGTTTATAATCGCCGCTTCGGATCGCGCCTCCCGGGCTTTGCATCCCGTGATTACTATAGTGCGGAAAGTGCCAATAGATCGCATCGCGGTCCAAAGACTGTTTTCCTTTTAGTAGCGGCGCAATACTTACACCATCCTTGTGTTGTTCCCCTGAAAGCGGCAGACCCGCCATTTCCAAAATCGATGGGTAGAAGTCAGTACTGATTATCGGTTCCTCGGAGACCGTTCCCGATTTCCCTTCACCTGGCCATTTCACAATACAAGGAACACGAATACCACCTTCATAAAGCCAGCCTTTTGCCCCACGCAACGGGAGGTTCGAAGTGGAGAACGTTCCATCGAGCCTATTCTCGGGAATCACACGCGACGGGTTACCCATATTGGCACCTGCCATCCCACCATTATCGGCGAAGAAAATGACGATGGTATTATCGTCGATCCCCATGTCTTCGAGCTTTTCCATGATTCGTCCAAAGCTCTGATCTACCGCCTCCACCATACCGGCGAACTGGGTATTGTCCTGATATTGCTTAATCTTAACCGTGTGATTTGGGAGCACTTTGTATCCTTCATAAGCGGGGTCGTCGATCGCGGCGTCAAGCTCGGCTCGGCTGAGCGGATTCTCATCATCCGGATTGCCTTCAAGAACAAAGGGAGTGTCTCCACTAGATGGATTCGCTTTGAGCTTTGCCTCGTATTTCGCAACCAAGTCCGGACGACCGTGAATCGGATCGTGCACCGCAAAATGCGCCATATAGAGAAAGAATGGCTTCCCCTCCTCTTGCTCGATAAAGTTCAACGCTTCATCCGTGAGTCGATCTGTCAGATACTCCCCTTCAGCCGCGTCCTCCAATCCTTCAAGGTTGTAAGGAGCATGGAATGTACGATTGGGCGCGCCACGTGACCAATTTCTAGGAATATGCCAATCGAACCCATGTTTATCGGGTGTTGATGGAGCGCTGCCGAGATGCCATTTGCCAATAGCCCCTGTCCGATAGCCGTGCGATTTTAGCGTTTCGGGAAGCGTCGTTTCTTCATAAGGAAGAAACTGCCCTGTCTTTACATTGAGGTATTTTTGGAACGAAAAATCACGTCGCCCCGTAATCCAATCCGTCATTCGATTTCGAGCCGGATACTTGCCGGTTAAAATACTAGACCGTGTCGGAGAACACACATGACAAGCCGCATAAGCATTGGTGAACTTTACTCCCTCGGTGGCGAACTCGTCGATATGCGGCGTTTCATAAAAACTGCTACCAAAGGTACCAATATCGGTCCACCCCAGATCATCGACCAGAAAGAAGATGATGTTTGGAGCCGATTTCTCTTTGTCACCACTACCCGACTGAGAGCATCCGGATAAAAACAATACAGGAATTAAAACAACTAAAAGATATATTTTGAACTTCATAGATATTTATAGCTTTTACAAATATTCGAATCTTTTATCCGCGTAGCGGATACCTATTGGTCCCGCGAAGCGGGAACACAAGTGACGAAGGCACAGAGGAACGTTGCTAAAATAATTTCTAACAACGCTTCCGTCTTCGCGTTGCTTCGCCGAGACAGGTCGCTTGTTGCTGCTTCGCAGCAAATAGGTGTCTCTTCGAGCCAATAGGTATTTCATCACTTCCGATTCACTTTCGGCATTGTCTGTTTCAATTTCGAGATCACATCCGTAAACTCAGGATTGCCTGCTAAATTCGTCCACTCATTCGGATCCGAGTTGTGATCATAGAGTTCCTCGCCACCGTCCACGTAACGAATGTATCGCCAGCGCTCCGTGCGTATTGCGTGATTCTGGTATCCGAAAGTCGTCAACACTGGACGCTCCCAATTTCGTTTAGGGTTCTTCAGGAGCGGAGCAATACTTTGACCATCCAAGCCATCGCGACTCGGCAATCCACACAGATCAAGGATCGTCGGGTACAAATCAATCAAACTCACCGGCTTCTCGCACAACTGGTTTTCCTTCACTCCAACGGATCCCGCAATAACAAGCGTCGTTCGTGTGGTTACTTCCCACAAAGCATGTTTCCGCCAGTGTTGCTTTTCACCAAGATGCCAACCGTGATCTCCCCAGAGAACGATAATCGTATTCTCTGCATGATCGCTCTTATCTAGTGTATCCAAAAGCCGACCGACATGAGCGTCTACAAAACTAATCGTTGCCAGGTAACTCTGCACGGCTCGCGGCCACTGATTGTGTTTCAGCACCATATCATGGTCTTCACCGTGAGTGGCGAAATTTCGGGCTCCAGAGACGTCATGCACCTCCCTCGCGAAACGCTTCCCCCAAGCCGGAAGATCATCTCGGTCATTATCTATTGTATCTGGAAGCTCGATACCTTCCAACGGATGCATATCAAAATACTTCTGAGGCACATACCAAGGCATGTGTGGTTTAGTAAAGCCACAGGCCAAGAAGAAAGGTTTGTCGTGCGATTTTTCCAGTTCAGAGATCGCCCAGTTGACGTTCTTGACATCGAACAGCTCCGATTCGTCTACGTCTAGAGGTCCCCATGGAGCCCAGGCCTCTTTCGGCAGATACGCATCTCGCTCGCCGGCAATCCTCCTGTTGCGGTTTGGCTGGTTGTAATAATCCCAAGAATCCGGATCGTAAGCCGAGCTACCATGAAAAGTTTTGCCACCGCCTTTGACGGAATATCCCCCTTCGCTTCGCAAGTACTGCATCAGAGTAACGGCATCAGGAACCTTCTCCCGCATCATTTCACCATTCCCGTAAACTCCAGTGTTGGATGGCAAAAGACCGGTAAACAAACTAACTCGCGAGGGATTGCATAGCGGAGCATTGCAATAGGCTTTAGTAAAGGAAACGCCCCGATTGGCAAGCCGGTCGATATTAGGGGTTTTAGTTTGCGGATGACCGCCTAGGTGGCTCACCCAGCTATTCAAGTCATCGACAGGGATGAATAGCACATTGGGCCTGTCCTTACCTAACACAGGAACAAGGGTAAATAAAAGAGCTACCAATAAACTCAACGTCTTCATATTCTAGATACTTACTACTTTTCCACCTACTTCCGAGTTACATAAACATAGTACGCACTAAGGACGGTACTTCCCGTTCCACCCCCTCGGCCACCACTGCCACCTCGAAACCAGGTGTGCAACGCGATGGGTCCCTTATCAAGCTGCGCCGTGAACGTGACTGAAGTGTCATTGGGGCCAACCGTTTTTGTTTCTCCCTCGAATCCATAAGCGCTTTTTTCACTAATACTCAAGTGATGGTAGTTACTCAAATAGAAACTCGCTTGAGTAATCGGCAAGGCGCCTTGACCTCCCTCCGAGGGAGCGGTGATTGGCCGGTCGATTTCTTTTGGCCACCGACGATACTCAAATTCGTATTCCCCAGCTTCAGCGACTTCCAACATCCAATAACCACTTTTATGCTGCCCAGCGCGAATCTGTCTTTGCTGATCGATAAATACGTCCAGCCACTCGCAGCCGGTCAAACGCGAAGGGTTTTCATGCTCGCTGCCGATAATCACCCGTTGAATATCATTGGCATTCGGCCCGACGTCCGCCCACCAATCGTCCAAGCGATTTCGCATCTTCGCTAGAACCTTGGGATGTTTATCGATCACATTGGTCGTCTGCAAAGGATCGGCCTCCAGATTGTAAAGCTCACGATCTTCCAGAAGTCGCCAGCGTTTCCAGAGCACCTCACCCAAATTCCTCTGCATGAGTGTTTGCGCAAACGGCGTAGGATAGTTCACGAAATTCGGCATGCGACTGTAGTTGATCACTAGCATCCGATCTTCTGGTACGACAGCCTTTCCTCTCAAAATGGAAGCCAGGCTCATGCCGTCGAACTTGGCGTCGTTCGGAATATCACAAAGGTCGAGAAGCGTCGGCAGCATGTCCTGCACCTGGGTCAACCCATGGATATTCTGTGGTTCCATCAGACCGCCGTTCGGCCAACTGATATAGCAAGGAACGCGATGGCCGCCTTCCCACAATTCAGTTTTCCCACCGCGCATCCCTGCATTGTAATACCGGGGTCCGTGAGTACTGCCATTGTCCGTCTGGAAAATTACGATGGTGTCATCCTTCAGACCTTCATCTTCAAGAAACTTCATCATCGTGCCCATGTTTTCATCAATGTTTAAGATCATGCCCAGGTAATCGGCGAGACGTGTTTTTAGATCGCCATCCATTTCTGCAAATTCCGGTTGAGCCAGGATCTTCTTGATCGCCGCTTCATCTTTGTCCTTTGCGACCAAGGGGCCATGAGGGGTATTGGGCATGATGATAGAGAGGAAAGGTTTTCCGTCCCGGGCAGCCTGCTTCATGAATGACATGCTTTCTTCGAAGAAAATATCCGTGCAGTAGCCTTTATACTGCTTCCACTTACCATTGTTCACATAGGTGTCATCAAAGTAATCATTACCCCAGTAATCCGGCACAGAACCTATATGCGAAGAAGGAAACCAAACCGTCTCGTCAAATCCTCGATCCTCTGGACGAAACGGATAATTAGAACCCAAATGCCATTTGCCGAATAGACCGGTCTCATATCCCGCATCCCCGAAGAAGTTAGCCACAATCGGCACTTCAGGTCGCAACAATCCGCGTCCGCTACTTACATTGATGCATCCATTCCGGGCCGCATCCAAACCAGTCATCAGCTGACCTCGCGTTGGCGCGCACATGGGAGATACGTGGTAGTCTTCCAAGCGCAAACTTTCGCCGTGCAGGCGGTCGAGATGAGGCGTCTTGAGAATCGGGTTTCCGTTAACCGACAGCTCCGGGTAGCCTTGGTCATCGGTCATGACCACGATTATATTGGGTTGCGTGGCCAGCGTAGCCGCGGAAAGCATTAGCGGTGCAATACAAGATATATAACGTCTCAACGTGTTCATAATAATTTTCATTCTGG
>JAJFLS010000240.1 GCA_021772595.1 Opitutales bacterium | reverse complement strand
CTATAAGTCTTTAAAAGGTATCAGCGATTTAGCTTCAAGATGTAACGTTAGCAGCGCTTATCTGTCGCGGCTCTTCCGGCGATTCGCCAATACGACGCCGTCGCAGTTGCTCGTGCATTATAAAATGAACTACGCTGCTGAGCTGTTGATGCGGGAAAGCAAGATGGTCAAAGAAGTCGCTACAAGAGTCGGCTTTGATGATCCCTATTACTTCTCGCGGACCTTCAAGCAGTTTTTCGGTGTGTCGCCGAAACAATTTGCATTTACCGCGAGCCAGCGCTGAATATCCGGATTTTGAAAGGCGGCACCCAGCCGTACCCAATCCGATATTCGCTTATGCATCACAAATCTCGTCGCACGCTCGCACGCTTCTTTTCCCTGTTTTCTTTGCTCTGCGCGGTCTCGTTTTCCTGCCTGGGAAAAGGTGAGAAGCCGAACATCCTCTTCATTTTCGCCGATGATCAAAGCTACGAGACGATCGCGGCTCTGGGAAACGAGGAGATCCACACGCCGAATCTGGATCGTCTAGCGAATTCGGGTACGGCGTTTACCAACGCCTACAACATGGGGGCTTGGAATGGAGCGGTCTGCGTCGCTTCGCGAAACATGCTGAATACCGGACGTTTCGTATGGCGGGCCCATGCGGGAGAAAAAGCGCTCCCGGAGTTTGCGGAGAAAAAGATGTTCTGGTCGCAACTGCTGGAAAAGGCTGGCTACACGACTTATATGACCGGCAAGTGGCACGTGAAGATCGACCCCGCAGCGATCTACAACCACGCCGTGCATCCTCGACCGGGAATGCCGAACCAGACGGAGGCGGGCTACAATCGTCCGATCGAGGGCGAGCTCGATGTGTGGTCTCCCTACGACCAGTCATTCGAGGGATTTTGGAAAGGCGGCAAACACTGGAGCGAAGTCCTGGCCGACGACGCGGACGCGTTTTTCGAAAACGCGGCCCAAGACAACAAGCCATTCTTCATGTACCTGGCCTTCAACGCGCCTCACGACCCGCGGCAAGCGCCCAAACGCTTCGTGGACCTGTATCCAGCCGAATCGATCGAAATCCCGAGCAGCTATCTGACCGAATATCCGTATAACGATGAAATCGGCTGCGGCCCGAAATTAAGGGACGAGAAGCTGGCCCCCTTTCCGCGAACCGAACATTCTGTTCGTGTGAACCGGCAGGAGTACTACGCGATCATTTCGCACATGGACGAGCAGATCGGGCGGATTCTCGACGCGCTGGAAAAGAGCGGCAAAAAGGACAACACCTACATTTTCTTCACCGCGGATCACGGGCTCGCCTGTGGCAATCACGGCCTGATCGGCAAGCAAAACATGTACGAGCACAGCGTGAAGCCGCCGTTGATGGTGATCGGTCCCGACATTCCGAAAGGGGAGAGCCGCGACGCGTTCGTCTATCTTCAGGACATCATGGCGACGACGCTGGATCTGGCCGATGTCGCGAAACCGAACTACGTGGAGTTCAACAGCCTCCTGCCGCTGGTAAAAGACAGGTCGAAGAAGAGCGCCTACGATTCCGTGTACGGATGCTATCTGAAGGACAAACAGCGCATGGTCCGAGTGGGCGACTTCAAACTGATCGTCTACCCGCAAGCGGCTCGCGTTCGGCTCTACAACTTGGCGGAAGATCCGAAAGAATTGTACGATCTCGCAGGCAACCCCCAGCAGTGGAAGCGAATTCGGACGCTATATTCGAAACTGAAAGCGCTCCAAGTCGAGATGGATGACGATCTGGACCTGGACGCGTTCTTCCCGGGTCTGGCGCTATAGGCAGGATCGTCGATCGCGCATGCGGCAAACCGTCACCTCTACAGGAAAGTTTGGTCAAGCCTTTGGTCTACAATATGTAAGTATACCGCCAGATTTCGCTTCTTTATAGTGTTAAGAATTGTCTAATCGCGACAATGTCGATAATGTACAACGGATAACCCACTATCATCCTATCCATGAGGACTGGCCTTCACTATAGTGCTCGCTCTCCATTAAACCCCCGACATGAAATTGAAGTGTTCGCCTTCTCGGAACGACCAACCGCCAGGTCGATGGAGAAACGATTTCAGACCCATGACTCAGTCGCTCAACGAAACCCTCTCGGAATCCTTTTTTAAGGAGGTCGATTCTGTCCGAAAAGGGCTGGGGGTGTTTCAGCATCTGAACGATGTCTGCTATTTTGTGAAGGATCGCGAAGGGCGATTCGTGTCCGCCAACGAGTCGCTGGTGCTTCTTCTCGGCTGTACTAACGAAGCCGAAATTCTGGGCAAAACCGATTTCGAGCTGGTTCCCAGTTATCTCGCGGAATCGTATTTGAAGGACGACCAGCAAGTGCTGCAGAACGGGGAGGAGATCGTGAACAAGGTCGAACTAGTGACGCATAATGACCTTTCCGTTTTTTGGTACACCACGACCAAGATTCCGATCTACGACAGGAACGGATCGATCATCGGCTTGGAAGGAATCACTCGCGAGTTCAAGGCTGCCAGCAGCGCCCTCGGCCCCTATCCGGAATTGTTCAAGGTCATCGATTTCGTGGAGGAAAACTACTCCGGAAAAGTAAACGTCGCAGATATGGCCGAACGCGCCAACCTCTCTGTGCGAACCTTCGAGCGCCAATTCAAACGCCGCTTTAACATCAGCCCGATCGCCTACTTGAAGAAAGTACGGATAAACGCGGCTTGTCGGGAGCTGATCCAAAGCAATCACACCATCGCTCGCATCGCGCTTGACTGTGGTTTTTGCGATCAAAGCTACATGACGAAGGAATTCGCCCGGCTGATGCAGGTCACGCCGCAGGTGTACCGCGACAGCCATCACGCTTAGGACCGAGAATGAAAATGGGGGAAGACTTCTGGTTTTATTGCGAATGATTGTCTTTTGGCGTCTAGAATCCGGCGCAATTCGGGAATTGATTAAGTCGCGCAAATTTATGAGAAATTCTCCTCTCGAGAAAAGGAACTGCATCTTTCGTTATGAACGCCTCAACGCCTAGTTCCAGGCGTCAATCGATCTAAACTCAAAATACTTTATGTTGGCTAGAATACTATTATCCGCAATCGCTGGCCTGTTCTGCTGGAGCACGTTCGCGACATCTCTACCGTTGACCGCCGAAAAGGGCGAGCGCATCGTTATCGTCGGAAGTGGGCTAGGGGAGCGAATGCTCTATTTCCCGCACTTCGAGACGGACTTGCACCGTCAGTTTCCAGGCCAGGAACTGGTGATCCGCAACATGAGCAAACCTGGCGACACCGCGGGTTTCCGGCCGCACTCGTCGCGCGAGACCCAATGGGCATTCCCCGGCGCCGAGAAATTCCATCCCGATCGCGAAACGCATCTCGGCATTGGCCATTTCCCGATGCCGGACGAGTGGCTGACCGAACTGAAGGCCGACACGATCCTGGCATGCTTCGGCTACAACGAGTCCTTTGGCGGTCTTGAGCGCGTCGACAATTTCTACAACGAGCTCGACGCATTCATTACGCATACGCTCAAGCAGAAATACAACGGTCAATCCGCACCGCGCTTGGTGCTCGTCTCGCCCATCGCTTTCGAAGACCTATCGAAGCAGCAAGATCTCCCTGATGGCAAAAAGGAGAACGTCAATCTGGCCGCCTACACGGACGCGATGAAGCGAGTCGCCGAAGCTCGAGGCGTCGGCTTCGTCGATCTCTTCAAGCCGACCCAAGAACTCTACGCCAAAGAAAAGGCTCCCCAGACGATCAACGGATTCGCGCTGACCGACGGTGGTTACGAGAAACTTTCACCCATTCTGATCAAGTCGCTTTACGGTGAAGTCAAGGCGCAGGAAATGGTCACGCACGAAACGATGTATGAAGTTGTTAAGGACAAAAACTGGTTCTGGCTAAACGACTATCGCATTCTTAACGGCGTTCATGTCTACGGCCGTCGCTACAAGCCGTATGGAAATGAGAACTACCCGGAGGAAATCGAGAAGATCCGGCAAATGACGGAATTGCGCGATGGAAAGGTTCACTCCGTCGCCCAAGGAGCGTCTCCGGACACTACGGTGGATGACGGCTCTACTCGCGCTTTGTCCCAAATCGATAGCAACTTCAACCAGCCCATCCAATTTCTCGATGTCGACAAGGCCCTCGAAAAGTTCGTGCTGCCTGAAGGTTACAAGATCGATCTCTTCGCTTCGGAATCCGAGTTCCCGATGTTGCAGAATCCGGTGCAAGCCACTTTCGACAACAAGGGTCGCCTGTGGGTAGCGGTCATTCCATCCTATCCGCACTACCGTCCCGGCGACGAACGCCCGAATGACAAACTGCTCATCTTCGAAGATACAAACGGCGACGGCCGTGCGGATAAGCAATCCGTATTCGCTGACGGACTGCATATGCCGATCGGTTTTGAACTGGCCCCGGAAGGCGTTTACCTTGCCCAGCAGCCGAACCTCGTTCTCCTCGTCGACGCCGATGGCGACGATCGGGCCGACCGCACCGAAATCCTCGTGCACGGTTTCGATTCGCACGACACGCACCATTCGATCTCCGCGTTTTGCGCCGATGCCTCGGGTGCCTTCTATATGAATGAAGGACGCTTTCTTCACTCGTCAGTGGAAACTCCCTACGGCCCGGAATACATGACCGACGGCGGCCTATGGCGCTTCGATCCGAAGAACTGGCGCCTGGAGCGTTTCATGCAGACCGACGTATCCAATCCTTGGGGAGTCACATTCGACGAGTACGGACAGACTTTCCTATCCGACGCGTCCGGCGGAGCTAACTGGTGGTCGCTTCCGCTTTCCGCGAAAGTGCCTCACGGATACGAAATCGAAAAGCTTGCTCAGTTTACGACCCATCGCGTCCGCCCAACTTCGGGAACGGAGTTCATCTCTTCGCGGCACTTTCCGGAAGATACGCAAGGTGACTTCATCATCAACAACACCATCGGATTTCTCGGCACCAAGCAACATAGCATGGTCGAAGATGGAGCAGGTTACACAGGAGAGTTGAAGCAAGATCTCTTGTTCTCAACCGACTCGAACTTCCGTCCAGTCGAAATGGAATTCGCGCCGGATGGCTCGCTCTACATCGTCGATTGGCACAATCCGCTGATCGGTCACATGCAGCACAGCGCTCGCGATCCGAATCGCGACAACGACCACGGCCGCATTTACCGCGTCACTTATCCGTCGCGTCCTCTGGTCGAGCCGGTCAAGGTCGCAGGCGCGTCGATCAAGGAATTGCTCGAAAACCTGAAGGAGCACGAATACCGCACACGTTACCGTACACGCAGCGAATTGCGCGGCCACCCGGCGAACAAGGTAATCCCTGCGGTCAAGAAATGGGTGAAAGGCTTGGACAAGAACGACCCGAAGTACGGACGTCATATTCTCGAAGCCCTGTGGGCGACCTGGGGGCAGAATCAAGTCGATTCGGGCATCCTCGAATTGTGCCTCAATTCGGACGAATACGAAGTTCGCTCCGGCGCCGTCCGCGTCCTGCGCTACACTCACGACCAGATTTCCAATAGCCACGAGCTCTTCCTCAAGGCGGCAGGCGACCCGCATCCGCGTGTTCGTTTGGAAGCCATCGTCGCCGCTTCTTGGCAGGACGATGCGAACGGCGCCGAGATCGCCGTCGCCGGTCTTAAGCAGCCGATCACCAAGTGGATGGGGCGCGCGTACGATGCGGTTATGGTCACCTTGGACGATGACATTCGCTCGCTCAATAAAGCGGACAAACTCCAGCTCGCGGGCAATTCCGCTGCGAAGTCCTACTTGGCGGGCAATCTAGAGTTCTACGATAAGTCAGTGAAAATCGAGCAACCAGCGCAGACGAATCTCTCGAAGGCGGACCTTGCAGCCTACAAGGTGGGCGAAGAAGTTTACCATCGAGACGCTTATTGCGCGACTTGTCATGCCGAAGATGGCAAAGGAACCGTTCCAAATATTTATCCGCCGCTCAACAAAAACGAGTGGGTGACTGGCGATGACGAACGCCTCATCAAGATCGTGCTCAAAGGACTTTGGGGTCCCATCGAAGTCGATGGCAAGAAATACGACCCGAGCACGGGCGTTCCGCCAATGACTGGTTTCGCGGGAATGCTGAACGACGAGGAAATCGCCTCAGTGCTGACTTATGTCCGCTACAAGTTTGGCGACCCCAAAGCGCTTTCACAGGGAGTCGACCCGAAAAAGGTCGCCCGCATCCGCGAAGAAACTAAGGATCGGCAGAACTTCTATATGGTGGACGAAATCCTTAAAGAGCACCCGTTTCCCAAGCATGTGTCGGCGTCGAGCGCGAGCGTCAAGCAGTGGCAAAACTATGCAGGCAAGTCCGGTGCCGGCAAAGGCAAGAAAGTCGTGCTCATCAGCGGCGACGAAGAGTATCGCTCGGAAGAGGCCATGTCGCAGCTCGGCAAGATCCTCTCGCAGCGTCACGGTTTCGATTGCACAGTCGTTTATCCTCAAAATCCGGATACGCCGGGCCTCATCGATCCGAACTACCAGAACAATATTCCCGGAATGGAAGCGCTGCGCACCGCGGATCTAATGGTTATCGCAACGCGTTTTCGCAATCTGCCTGATGCCCAGATGAAGGAGTTGAACAACTACCTGAAGTCAGGTCGTCCCGTCATCGGAATGCGGACGTCAACCCACGGGTTTAAGATCGACGACAAAGATTCGAAATGGGCGCATTGGAGTTTCGACTACAAGGGCGATAAAAAGGCGTGGACCAAAGGATTCGGCGAGCTCGTGCTCGGCTCGACTTGGGTCGCGCATCACGGCTGGCACAAGTACGAAAGCACCCGAGGCATTCTCGCCGGAAATCACGAAATTGGTAACGGCATCGGCGAAGGCGACATCTGGGGCCCGACTGATGTCTACGGCGTCAACCTCCCGCTCGTCGGCGACAGCCAGCCGATCGTATTTGGCCAGGTCGTCGCAGGCATGGGAATGAAGCACCCGCCGATCGGTCCTGGACCCTACGATAAGGTCCCCGGTTACGGCAAGGAACCTGGGTTCAACAAAAACGATCCCATGATGCCGGTCGCCTGGACGAAAAGCTACCAGCTTCCTGGAGGCGAGAAGGGCAAAGTATTTGCCACCACGATGGGCTCGTCCAACGACCTCGCCACTGAAGGCACGCGCCGCATGGTGGTGAACGGTGTTCTCTGGTGCCTCGGAATCCCCGTCCCGAAAAATGGCGCTAACGTCGATCTCGTTGGCGATTACCAGCCGTCAATGTTCGGCTTCATGAGAGAGAAAAACT
>JAJFLS010000239.1 GCA_021772595.1 Opitutales bacterium | reverse complement strand
CTGGCGGCGGTTGTCATGTTTATAGGGAGCGCTCTCATCTTCCAATTCAAATGGGAAAATCCGATCCAAGTCGCGACGCTGGTGGTCTGCTACGCGATTTGCGCGGCGGGGTTGACTAGTTTCATCGCGGGTGTCGCGGGCACGGAGAGGCGCGCGGATACGCTGAATACAGTTATCATTATGGGAATCGCTTTGCTGGGGGGCAGTATGTTCCCTCCGGACCAAATGCCGGAATTCATCCGGAATTTCATCACTCCGCATTTGCCGACAGCGTGGTTTGTCGGCACGGTGCGCGAGCTTCAGTTTTCCGATCCAGATGGATCGTGGATAGTGGCTGGCGTTAAGATGACAGTGATGGGAATCGTGCTGGTCGCTTTTTCGTCGGTCCTTTTTCATCGGCGATTGAAGAAGGGAGCGGCGTCATGAGTAAGGTTCTCCACATAGGAATTAGCAGCTTGCGGATCTTCCTGAGGGATAAATCGTCCTACATCTGGTTGGTTTTGATGCCGCTGGTATTCGCCTATTTCATGGGCTTCGCCGCGGGAGGCCCCCGCGATCCGGCGAATGCACGCCCGGAGGTGTTTATCGAGAATCACGACTCGGGATTCATGGGGGAGCTTTTTCTGGAGACGCTTGGCAAGCAGGGGTTAAGACCCGTCGGCGAAAAGCGGAAGGAAAACGCCAAGCGGGGGCTCACAATTCCCGAGGATTTCACCGAAAAGATTCTAGCGAAAGAGAAAGGCGTTTTCGATTTCTTCAAGATCGATGGCGAAGATGATCAGCGTTCCTTTCTCGCTCAAGTCGTTGTCTTTCGCGCGGTGGTCGCGTTTAATGGATACATCGTCGAGTACGTTACTGAGGAGGGTGGAGACGCGGAACTGACCGAGGAGGGACTGCGTTCGATGATGGATAAAGCGAATCCGGTCGAACTGGATGCGCGATTCGCGGGAAGGAAGCCGATTCCAGTGGGATTCAATCTTTCGTTGCCCGGCAACTTGGTAATGTACTTGATGCTCAATCTGATGGTGTTTGGCGGAGCCGGGATCGCGGCGGAGCGACGTTCGGGAATATTGCGACGGTTAAGCATCAATCCGATTTCAAAGATAGAACTTCTCTACGGGAAACTGTTCGGACTGATGCTGCTCGCGTGCGTACAGATTTTCGTATTCATGCTGATGGGACAGTTCGTCTTTGGCGTAAATGTCGGCGAAAATCTCCCGGGGATACTGCTGACATTGCTCGTGTTTTCATGGGTGGCGGGATCCTTGGGCCTGCTCATCGGATTTCTGATCAAAGCGGAGGAGAAGGTGATTGGCCTGAGTCTCATGATTGCGTTGCCGACGGCAGCCTTGGGCGGCTGCTGGTGGCCGTTGGAAGTCGTTCCGGAGTATCTGCAGAAACTGGCGTTCGCCTTCCCGACAGGCTGGGCCTTGGACGCGCTGCATCAGCTGATCACGTTTGGAGGAGACCTGTCGAACGTCTGGTATCAGATCGGCGTGCTGGCGGTTTTCGGTATCGTGGCAAACGGGTTGGCGATGCGGTTCTTTCGGGTTTGAAGAGGTTTTTGGCCCACGGATTGCACGGATAGATGATGGTGACGAGGTCATCTTGAATCTTTGCGCTTCTTGTGCCTTTTTGCGGCGATTAAGAAACTTCAATGTTCCGAAAGTACGTATTTTCTAATTTCGAGTTTCGCGGCTCCGAAATTGATAAGCAATCCATGTTCTCTTCCGGATGACCTTAGATAGCCAAGCAATTGGGCTGTATGCTCGTCGGCGAGAGTTTTGCAGGCTTTGATTTCTACAACGAGTGAATCCTCGACCATCAAATCTGCAAAATATTCTCCTAATATGGTTCCGTCTTCGTCAAAAACTTCGAGTGGAAATTGTTGTTGTACTTGGATTCCCGCTTTTCCTAAACGATTGACCAGGCCGTTTTCGTAGACTTTCTCTAGATGGCCATTTCGAAGATAGCCATGTAGATTAAAAGCGGTTTCACGGATGTGATCGCACAATTGGAATATCGCGTTTTTAGTATTCATACAATGAGTTGGACGTGGGTTGAATTGATCGCCGCAAAAAGGCGCAAGAGGCACAAAATAGAATACGCAATGCGAAGATGAGCAATCGCCGAATTGGATTCTTTAAAGCATCCGCAGCGCCAGCAATTTATAATTTCCAAATCGAGACAAGTTTTTGCGCCTCTTGCGCTTTTTTGCGGCGATATTGATTAATTGTTCACGGATCACACGGATGGGTGAATTAATAGAGTAGGCTGCTTATCCTTAAGCAGCCGAGGTTGCGGCTGACTAGGGATAGTCAGCCCTACCATAATCAAGCGTATATTTATCCGTGAATATCCGTGTGATCCGTGGGCCAAAAATCTAATCGGCGTCGGCGCCGGTTTCTACCAGGATGCCGGCGCTGTGGATCTTTTGCTGGAGGGCTTCGATCTCTTCTTCCCACGATTTGATTTGAAGCTTATCTAGCTTGTTCTCTTGGAACTCTTTTGCGGCGTCCTTGCTCACTTGGGTTTCCCAAAGGTATAGGCTTTGCAGGCTGTCGAGATTTTCGAGGTCATCCAATGCGGTATCGGTTATCTGGGTACCGTAGAGATTGAGATAGACGAGGTTGCCTTTGAGAACATCAA
>JAJFLS010000238.1 GCA_021772595.1 Opitutales bacterium | reverse complement strand
GATGATCTTGATAGTATATTCTCTACTTACGACATAGACGTAGTGGTATTGGCGGATTCCGAAATGTCTCAGTTGGACATTCTGAAGATCGCCAAAATTTGTGAACGCCGATTTATAGAATTCAATTTGGTACCCGGCCAGTTTGAGGTACTTAAGCTATGTTTGGGTCTAAAAACGATCGGAACACAGCCCGTACTAGGTATCGCCGAGCTTCCTCAGAATCGCGTTTTTAATCGCTTGATTAAACGATGTGTGGATATTGTTGGCTCTATTGTTGGACTTACTGTGTCTGCTTTCCCAATGCTTGTTATGATCATCTTGATCAAGTGGGAAGACCCTGGGCCCGCATTGTTTGTACAAAAGAGGATCGGTAAAAATGGTAAGTCTTTTAAGATGATTAAGTTGCGGAGCATGAAAATCGGCTCAGAGAAATCCGACCACCTGGCTCAGAGTACAAGTAGAGAAGATGTTAGAGTGCTGAAATACGGGAAGTATATGCGTCGTTGGAATATCGACGAATTACCTCAATTTTTCAACGTACTAAAGTCTGATATGAGTTTAGTGGGCCCAAGACCGGAACGCGAGTATCATGTATCTAAATTATTAGATGAAATTCCCTATTATCAAAGCCGCCACTCGGTGAGACCCGGTATGACTGGTTGGGCTCAGGTCAACGGATTGCGTGGAAATACAAGCCTGGAAGAGCGTATTCGCTACGATCTTCATTATATAGAGAATTGGTCGCTATGGCTGGATATAACCATTCAAATCAAGACACTTTTTCAATACAAAAACGCTTACTAATTGTGCGGCTTCATTGATTGGTCCGAATAGAATAACTTAATTTACGACGCCTCATAGTGTTGCGTTCAAGAATGAAAACTCGAAGTATAATGAAATTCATGAAACTAAAACTTGTTATATTATTCGCGATTGCTACTGGAGTGATCGTCGGTATCCTCACATCAAATGCATCGGCCATCAAAGCTTTGCTTTGATAGCTGCGACATTAATTAAATTCTTATTCTCTTGGAGGGCCAAGAGGTCTATAGTAAACGAGCGGCCAAGCTGGTGTGGCTGCCGAAAGATTGAGGTGCTGCAGAAGTGCTTCTCTAACAGGGAATCCGCCATGATTACGGCAAAATATCAATAAACTATTATGTCCAAACACGAACCAAATGAACGATTTGCTGAGCCATCGAATGGGTCGGACGGAACGAATGGCAGTGGAGCCGTTCGGGACCGCCGTGGAGCAGGCGGTTCAGGGATAGATTTGACTGCTCGCTACGGAGCCGCTTCTTCCAAAGGAAGCTCGGCAAACGGAGACCTTAATTTGAGCGATGTTATCGAGCGACTTCGCTCATTGCTCGCCATCGTTCGAAATCGGTGGATGACGGGTCTAGCCGCGTCGATCCTCGTGGTTGGCGTTTTCGCGTTTATGTTTTTGAAGTCCGAGCCCGAGCATACGGCGGTTTCGACTATGTTGGCCCAAAGCTCCTTGGATGAGCTTCTGCCGTCAAACGTTGGAGTGAGAGGCGACAAGAGTACTTATCAGGAGAATTTCCTGCAAAACCATCTCTCGGTCATGCAAAGCCGTCGCTTCAGCGTCGCTCTTGCCGGTGAGTTCACAGATGAGGAAAGAGAGATAATCGTGACTCCATACATGGATCCGATATACGATCCGTCCACGGCTCCGATGGCGTTTTTCGAGCAAATACTGGCTAAGAGGATGGGCGCTACGCGTCAAAGGGACCGCGAATTTTTCACGCTCAGTTTTCATCACATCGACCCGGACATAGCGGTAATGGTGGCCGATCGAATGACCGCGACTTATCTTAAGCTCGTGCAGGATGAGATTAGAGAGGCCAATCTAGCCGCCGCGGAAATCCTGGAGGAGCAGGCAAAGCAACTGCAGGCTGAAATAAACCTATTGGAGGAGGAGCAGCGGGGTTTCCGCGAGATGCACAACATTGTCTCGGTTCAGGAGGACCATGGCTTGCTGGCGGAACGTTTGCGACGAATCGACGAGAATCGCTACGACGCGCGAATCGAACGTTTCCGCTTAGAGTCTCTGTTCAAGGACGCGAAGAGGGATATGGCAGCGGAAGAATTACCTTTCTACAATCCACTTCTGGCGAATTTCGCGAATAACCAGGAGTTGCGGCAGGAGCTCGACAGTCTTACAGCTCAGCGCAAGGTGATGGCGCTTCGGTACGGCCGAAACCATCCCAAGATGCAAGACATCGATGGCCAGATAAATGGGGCACGCGAGAACCTGAAGCGCAACTTCGACCTAGCGTTTCGCGATCTGGAAAATCAGTATGAAAATCTCATGGCGATCGAGCAGCAGCTGGAATCGGAATTCAAAGAAGAATTTGGGGAAGGTATCGAAAATGGGCGTTTGGCGAATCAGTTCCAGGTCATTGGCAACGAGGTGGGCGCGAAGAAGGAGACTCTTAACGATTTGCTTCGTCGGGTTAGCAGTGCTGTCGTAATGAGCAATCTTCCAGCGGATGTGATGCGAGTGGTCGATCCTGCTTTCGTGGTCAAACCAAAATTGGCGACGCGAAAGCTCGCCTTGGTTTTCGCGGTCTTGCTGGGGGGAGGAGCCTTCTTTGGCGTCCCCCTATTCCAGCATCTGTTCGATCAACGTCTTAAGTGCGCTACTGATATAGAGAAGGAGCTTGGGAAGGACCTGATAGGGGGCGTGCCGGGAATGTCGAGAAATCGGACGAAGGATCGCCCGCATGTGGTCAGGGACAATCTAGATCCTTCCAAGACCGAGCCGTTCATGGGCATTGTTGCGCAGATTGAATTGCTATCCCATCAGCGCGGTCAGAAGTCGTTCGTTGTCACGAGTACCTCCACGGGCGAGGGAAAGTCCACCATTTCCTCGAATCTTGCTGCTGGTTTCACGCAAATCGGACGTAAGACGCTAATCGTAGACGGCGATCTGCGACGCCCTTCCCAACATCAATTCAATCGCATCAAAAAGGATGGCGGACTACTAAGGTGGGCCGAAGCTGGATATCCCACCGAGGACCTATTTGGCGAGGATTCGCCGCTTGGCATCCAGAAGATCGCGAATGGTAGCTACCTTCTTCCAACGGGAGGTATTTATCCGCACCCCGCCCAGTTTCTGGTTTCCTCGCATTTCGATACTCTTTTTCAGCTATTGAAGGAATGTTTTGATATCATCATTGTGGATACGCCTCCGGTTGGCCTGTATCCCGATGCGCTAGTGCTTGCGCAACTAGTCGGCGAGACGATATTGATCGCTCGCGAAGCCAAGGCTCCTGTGAGCCAGATACGCCAGGTGATCGCAGATATCGACAATACCGCAGCACCAGTGCTGGGGGTGGTTCTCAACGACTACTCCCCAGGCAGTCTCAATCCCCGTTTGGCCTTTAGCGGCGGAGACAAAGGCTATGGTTATTTTACGAATAATAGTGAGAATGAGAAGGCGACCGCAGCTGCGAAGACGATGGTGGGCAGACTCATGGCTGATGCCGGGAATGAGAAAGCGGAGACAGCGACGAAAACTCCCGCTGCCAAATTTACCGCGGCCGCGAAAATTCGGTCGAAGGGAAAACCGGCCCCGAAGACTTTGATAGGAAAACTCATGGCGGACGAAAAGTAATGAGGGGCAATTATCCCCGTTAGACCTCAAGCTGCCAAAGCTCCCTATAAAGACCTTTTCACGGCGTACTACCTCTAGCGGGGTGTACGCCGCGATTATCAAGGAACCAGATCGACAAATTTCACATGTTCTTCCAGCGTGGCATTGCCTCGAATTTTCGTTGCGCGAATGCTGTGGATAAATTGCTAGATATCTAATGAACATTGGTTTTTTTGTTGGTCCTGAATGCGCTATCTCGGGAATGGGAAGTGGTGTATTGAAACAAGCCGCAGTCTGGGCCGAGGGGCTTCGTCTAAATGGTCATGATGTTTCTTTTATTGGGCCATCAAAAGATGGTAGCATTCGAGCGTTGAAAGAATTCGACGTCATCCATTTCATCCATTATGGTCATTGGCTAAAGAAATTCTTAAATCCTAATCTAGATAGTAGCCGTTGGTTCTTTTCGCCTATTATAGATACTACTGCTTCTTTGTTCGCGTATGGCTTATTGGCCAGATTGCCCTTGCAGCATTATTTAATGGCCTTTGGCCCTCGGGTGCTGCGTGACTTTTCGATGAGAACGACTGTCTCTGTCCGCAGTCAGTATGAGAAGGCGATAATCGAAGCAATTGCGCCAGATGCACGTATCGATCAAGTGCCCATCGCGCTCTCTATTCAAGATGGGGAGCATTGTCGGCCCAAAGTGGACTTGCCGTCAGAGTTTGCGCTCTTTGTTGGAGGAATGTTTGCTAAGCGCAAGAATGTGGTTCGTTTGATTCATGCCTGTGAAGCACTGGGTCTGCCATTGGTTCTAGTTGGGAATGAACGTCCTACTCCCTATATGAGGCGTGTGGCAATTGAAGCCGAAAAGGCAAAGGTTGCAGTGCTTCGATTGGGGTTCTTGGATGAGTCAGAACTTCGTTGGTTGTATGCGAATTGTAGTGTATTTTGTTTGCCAAGTTTGATTGAAGGAGTTGGCCAGGCTGCAATGGAGGCGCTGTATTTTGGGGCGCCAGTAATCGTGACTTCAATTGGAGGCCCTTCAGATTACTTTGGAGATTTAGTTGAATACGTGAACCCGAATTCAACAAAAGAGATCGCGATTGGCATTCGATCGGCTATGGCGCGAACTGTGGATGTTGAACGCGCTCGGAGGCATTTGACGCAATATTCACCAGAGTCTGTAGGGCGTATCCTGCTAGAAAGCTATAATCGGAATGGTATTTAGCTATATATTTAAGATTATCGATATGCTCTTTTCGCAAGCGGCGTTGATTGAGGCGACAGGGAAATCGTTTCTCAGAATTGTTAGTGCTAACGAGGTAGCCCACTCGAGCAAGCATTCCTTCTATGGAACTACCGCAAGCGTGGCTGCAGCGAGTGAATGAGTGTAGCGAAATTATTGTAATCGATGAGCTTTACATATTATTCCCCGAAGATAGAGCATACTGAGCCGTTTGATCCTCGCGAATCGGTTGGGTCCGCTAATTACCGTCTCGGTGATTTCCTGCAATGCCTTCTCGTGAGTTTTGGTCTGTTCGGCCAGCTAGCGCTTGTGATTGCGGCCATCGGGTTGCATATAAGTTCCAGAACGCTGACGGTCCCTGCCCGCGCTTTCATTGTGAGTCTTGCCTTGTCCGCAATCCTTGCTCTTATGTTCCGTCCTAATCGGGCGCGTCTGAGCTGGCACCTCGTCGCGTTTCTCGTTTTCTGGGGTGCTTATGGCGCCCGCATCGCCTTGGAAGCAAGCACGAGAATCGACGTCGTGACTGAGACTGGACGATACACGAGTGAGTTCATCGCTTCGATGGCGTTAGGAGGATGCTTTCTCCCCGGCATGGCCGTCCTGATCAATTCGTGCTGGGCGTGGCACCGGCATACCCGAATCATCGCGATTTCACTAGCGATAATTTCGGCTGTCGCAATGCTGTACTTCTACGGGGCGCATTTAACCAATTTCGAACACCGGATGACGGCGGGCAAGGCTGTTGGCGAAGTAATAGCTATCCATCCTCTCGCGCTTGGGTATCTAGGGGCTGCTTTGTCGCTTTTCGCTTTTCATAATTTTCTCTACCGAAGGAGCAACATACTTGGGCGTGTCGCGATCGGCATTGCCCTCGCAGGAGTCGGTGTTTTCCTTCTTGTCGGCAGCGCTTCAAGAGGGCCAGTAATAGCCGTAGGGGTGGCCAGTCTTGTATTGATCGCAAGCCAGGCCAGACGTTTCGAACTAGGGCGCTTGCTCACGCTGGGGGCCGTTTTCTGCATCTCAGTGACTTCTCTTTTCATAGTTGCGAATAAGACCGGAAGCTCGGTTTTCAATCGCTTGCTTGGTACTGGCGACGAAATCACTGCCGAGGCTGAAGGCGACAATCGACTTGGCTTGTACACGGCAGCTCTGTCGAAATTCACTGAATCTCCGCTCGTTGGCAAAAGCGTCACGGTTCGGGAGGCCGACGGTACCGACAGGTATCCGCACAATATCATTCTCGAATCGCTCTTGGCTACGGGACTTCTGGGAACGGTGCCTTTATTGTATTTGATTGGCGCGGGACTGATGGCGGGTTGGCGGATTCTTACGCGATTTCCTGAACTGGGATGGATACCCGTTTTATTCATCCTTTTCTTGACTGGCTCGATGTTTTCCGGGGCAATTTTCTCGAATGTCGAATTGTGGCTAACCATGGCGGCGACACTCTCATGCGATGCATGGCTTCGTCAAAACGAGCGAATGGAGGCGGAATACACGGCCTAATTCAAATGAGTATAACGAGCAGCACGGTTTTGGTTGAGAACGAGTCAGTCGCGTCGCGTTCCAGAGGAAAGCAATTGCCGATGGGCGTGTTTTTCCTGGTCTCTCGCGCAGAACATGCCCGCGTGTGGCGACGCATTTCCCATCTGGAGCCGTATTTCGAGAGCTCGCTCGTTGCAGCGTTTGAGCGCACTGGTATTCCGGTAAATCATTCCCATCCATACGTATCGCTTGGCAGTTTTACGCATGGCAAGTTCCTTGCTCGTATACCCCTACTCTTGCGAGCTATACGGAAATGTATCCAACCGGTAAGAACATCCGAAATATGTTATGCTTTCGGTTTGGACCTCTTAATATTTCTCTTCTTAGTGAAGTGCGGAACGGGTTCCCGCGCGAAATTGGTTTATGAAGTCGCGGACATCCATCCTTCTCTCAGTTCCACCAGTATTCGTGGACGGATCATGCGCTTCGTTGAGCGCGTGCTGATTCGCCGTTGCTGCGCCGTTGTCTTGACCTCGCCGGCATTTCGTTCGGGCTACTTTGCCAAAGTACAACGCTTCGTCGATTTTCGGTCAGTAGTGATTGAGCATAAAGTGGCCCTCCCGGAGGCCTTTCGGAATGAGATTCAGTTCCGCTCTCCCAGGAAATCCGTATTAGTCATTGGCTACCTTGGAGAGATGAGATCGCCCGCATCCTTCGCCTTGCTAACGAAATTGGCGGAGGCTGGTCGTGGGAGTATCGCAGTGCACTTCCATGGAAGGTTTATTTCTCCGATAGATTCCGAGGAATCGCTGAGGATCATCGAATCGTCGCCTTATCTAACCTATCATGGGCCTTATCGGTCGCCTAATGATCTGAAACGGATCTACACAAGTTTTGATATGGTGTGGGACGCATATTGCGAGGGCGAAAACGCTCGATGGCAGAGGACAACTCGGTTCAGCGAGGCGTGCTTCTTCAAGCGTCCGTTAATCTACAATCCGGATACGCAAGACGGTCGGATGGCCGAACAGCTCGGTCTGGGCATGGCGATGTCGTTCGATGATCCAGATTCCTGCATCCAGAATGCGCTTACGATTGACGAGGAAAGACTTCGCAAGTGGTTCGAGAATTTCGAAGCCTTGCCTCGCGATCTCGTTTTCTACGATCGCGAATATGATGATCTTGTGGGTCTGATAGTCGATGCCTGAGAAGGTCTGAACAGTCGGAAAGCGATCGTTTCCTAAGTTAAGTCGAATTGGAAATCTTCTAGTTAGAAATTTATGCGTATACTCATTCATGACTATGTTGGCCACCCGTTTCAGGTGGGATTGAGTCGGGAACTTGCTCGACGCGGCTTCGATGTCGTGCATGCGTTCGCAGGAGGATTGATTACTCCGCGGGGGTGCTTGGCTCGCAAAAAGGATGACCCGCATTGCTTACGATTCTGTGAGGTTCCGATGAACCCGAACTATCGCCGAGACAAATATCGATTCGTAAAGAGGAGAAGTTATGAGCTGGCCTACGGTCGGGAATTGAAGCGCCTGATTCGAACTGAATGCCCGACGTTGGTGCTTAGCGGTAATACTCCATCGGAACCACAATGGATGGCCATAAAGTGTAGCCAAGGTCTTGGGATACCATTCGTTTCATGGATTCAGGACTTATATGGTTTGGCTGTCGGGAAGCTTGCGTCCAGAAAATCTGCGATCCTCGGAAAGATCGCTGGATATTACTATTCTCGAATCGACCAGCGGTGTCTAAAGCATAGCGCTCATACTATCGCGATCAGCGAGGACTTCAGGCCCTTGCTTTCGCGATACGGAGTCCCTTCGAAAATGAATTCCGTAATCGAAAACTGGGGAGCTATTAAGGAGCTCCCGCGAAAGGAACGGGAAAACGATTGGACCCGTCAACATGGTTTGGTTGGTCATCGAGTGCTGATGTATACTGGAACGCTGGCGATGAAGCACAATCCAGAGCTGCTTCTGCGGTTGGCTGTACGTTTTCGGGACGAATCGAGCGTTAAAGTTGTTGTCGTATCCGAGGGACCGGGCGCGCAATTCCTGAAGGAGAACGCCGAGAAGGACCGTCTCACGAATCTTAAAGTACTTCCTTTTCAACCGTTCGATTCAATGCCGGATGTCTTGGCTTCCGCCGATGTATTGCTGGCGCTGTTGGAGCCGGATGCCGGAATATTCTCGGTGCCGTCGAAAATACTAACCTACCTTTGTGCCGGGAAACCCACGCTGGCGGCAATGCCCCGCGAGAATCTCGGCGCCCGTATACTGATTAGAAACGAAGCGGGATTGGTGGTTCATCCGAGTGACGCCAAAGGTTTTGCCGACGCGGCGGAGAAGCTCCTTTACAACGATGAATTTCGCACACGATTAGGAGATGCCGCGCGTTCATACGCCGAGGCCAATTTTGAAATCGGCACTGTTGCCGACCGATTCGAGAAGGTTTTTCGATTGGCTCTCAAGTAGCCCTCCAGCGTCTCGAATTTCCCTGCGGTATTATTCAATCGTTCCACGTCTGAAGAAGTGATGTAGGTCGAGAGGAGCGATTGATCAAGTCTTCGCCTCATTTCCGCAAAGAGAAATGAGTAACGGATCCGATCTATGGGTCAAAAATCTCTATCCGAAAATTCTAGCGTCGTGTCCAGGTTGGTTCCTGCGTGGCGCATTCAATTGGTATTAGTTCTTAAATCTAAAACAGTAACTTGATATGAAAAATAACATCGATAATAATAACTTTTCAAAAAAAATCGTCATCTGTGGAGCAGGGGGATTTATCGGAGGCGCGCTGATTGCCGAACTCCGTTGCAGGGGGTACAATAACATTCGTGCGGTTGATCGTAAACCAATGACGCGGTGGTATCAGAAATTTGAAGACGTAGACAATTTAGTATTGGATCTACAGTATCGTGACAACTGCTATAAAGCGCTGCAGGGAGCTCATGATTGCTACAACCTCGCGGCCGACATGGGTGGAATGGGTTTTATCGAACTTAACAAGGCGCTTTGTATGTTGAGCGTGCTCATCAATACGCACCTACTGGAGGGTTGTCGCGATTTGGGAGTGAGTCGATTCTTTTATGCATCGAGCGCATGCGTCTACGCTGGTTACAAGCAGCTTGAGACTGACAATCCAGGTCTGAAAGAAGAGGATGCCTATCCCGCAGATCCTGAAGATGGATACGGTTGGGAGAAATTGTTCTCCGAAAGAATGTGCCGCCACTTCAGAGAGGATTTCGGAATTCGGACGCGAGTAGCTCGGTTCCACAACGTGTATGGCCCGAACGGTACGTTTGATGGCGGTCGGGAAAAGGCGCCGGCAGCGATTTGCCGCAAGGCGATTGCGGCGAAGCAAGCGGGAACGCGGGATATCGAGATTTGGGGCGACGGAATGCAGACTCGCTCATTCATGTACATTGATGATTGCATCAAGGGAATTCTGGATATCATGGATAGTGAGATCGAGGAGCCAATTAATCTTGGAAGCGACGAGATGGTTTCGATCAACCAGTTGGTGGACATCGTGGAGAGCATTGCCGAGATCAAGCTTGAGCGAGCCTATAAACTTGACGCTCCAAAGGGAGTTCGGGGGCGTTCTAGCGACAACACTAAAATCCAGCAAGAATTAGGGTGGGCTCCAAACATCAGACTGAAGGACGGGATGCGAAAGACCTACGAGTGGATTTTGGATCAAATGAGCTCCGGACATTCGAAGGACGCCATTGTGAATTTTGAGGAATCTGATGCTTCGAGAGTCCTTGCGCATTAGAGAAAATTGCTCGGGTCGGCATGTTTGAGCATCAGTTAGAAAACGAAAACACTGAATGAAATGATGGTTACAGATTATAAAATCCCTTCCTTTTTGGGTTTCGTCCCCGCCGGATTTCGATCTGGCCAACGGTATGTTCTTCCATTGGTGGACCGTTTTCTCCCTCAAAGCGGTTGTCTCCAGGTCAGCTTAGGCGGGTTGCGCTTGAGCATCGACTCCACGTTTCCCAACGAACGACTGATTGCGTTCTGTGGGAAAAACATTCTTGGGAAGTACGCTCGCTCACCGCTTGGCTGCCTGATCGAGCAATTGTCAAAGTACGAGAGCAAGGGATTCGTCGACATTGGCTCACATATGGGTTTCTACAGCATATGGGCCAAGAAATGCGGGTTCGAATGCACCATGATTGAGCCGGAACGAGATGCGTTCGCCTTCCTCCAGAGGAATCCTAACCTAGGAGAGGCGTTCCCGGTAGCTCTTGCGGATAGCGATGGCGAAATGCTTTTTTCTGACAGCGAAACTGGGGCGACGAGTTCTCTTATCGGCAATCCCCAACAAGAAGGGCAGGGGACTGTTGTCTCGGTGCGGCGATCTGGGAGCTTCCTCGCTTGCAGTGTTCCGAACCCCGAAAACCTCGGACTGGTCAAGATCGATGTGGAAGGCGTCGAATGCCGCGTTCTCAGCGGCCTCTCGGATTTCCTTGAAATAGGCAGACCGCTAATTTGGTGCGAAGTGCGCGGCGGCCTGTCGCCGCGGGCTCCTAATACCTGCGTTTCGGCGGCGAAAATAATGGACGAATTCAATTACGACGCATTTCTTCCAAAGGGAGCCGGACGGTTTAAGCCTTTTCATTTATCCGACGCCGTGAATCGAGGTGTTTTCGACGTGCTTTTCGCTCCGAAGAACGACCGTCGTATTAAGATTGATAATGGTGATTTCAGGATTGCCTGATTTCTGATTAAATGTTCGCGCAGCGGTCAATGAGAAGTCCTCCCGCGGATTATCGAGTAGTCACTCACATGCCTCTTGCATAGCCCTCTAGGCTTCTAGGATTAATCAACGCTTGTGGAGTAGGGTTATCGATATTGATGGATCCGGAGAAATACTCGCCGTGTAGTGATTACTACAGAGGTGAGCGTAAATTAGTGGTCAACTGGATGCTTCTGTCGGTACGAGCACTTAATTTCTGGACCAAGTTTCCGATTTCGGACAACTGAATCAGGTCAATGTTAAAGGTGCTTTATAATCGTCGGTCAATACGTTCCAATCCTAGCAGGGATTCAAGTCGCAAACTACATTCATTCCTGTGGTACCGAGCTGCCGTAGTATCTTCTCTGGCGCTGTCTGCTCTTTTGGTCGGGCACGCGCAGACGAACTACATCGAAGAATCGGGCGGTTTCCTTTCATTTCCTTCCGATTCAAATGGTTACAAGATTCCGGATTTTTCGCATGCAGGTTATATGGGTAGCGATGAGGAACTGCCCACGCACGGGGTGGAGTACGGCACGCAGATTTCGCTTACTAATCCCACCGGCGATGAAACGACTCGCATTCAGAACGCCATAAACACGGTCTCGGCACTGTCCCCTAACGGGCACGGCTATCGAGGGGCGGTAGTCTTGAGCGCTGGCACATGGAATTTTTCCGACATGCTTACGGTCAATACCAGTGGAGTAGTGATCCGTGGGGCGGGGATGGATGAGACTATTCTGCAGTTCACGGAAAACTATGTGAACCGTGGATTGCACGTAGGAGGCCCCAGCACGACCGCGGCGCCTTCCACCCTTTGGACTAGCGGGAGAGATGGGACGCAGTGGAATATCGAGACGGCTGTGGTCGATGTGGGCGATACCAGCTTCGACGTGGAGGCCGGACATACGCTGGAAATCGGCGACCCCATCATAATCGAGCACCCAGGTACGGCGGCATGGGTTACGGCGGTTGACGGAGGAGGAGTTGCAGACGACCCACCTTGGGAAGCCGATACGGTTGCTGTTCGTTACTATCGGTATGTTACTAGCGTTTCAGGGAACACGATTACTGTTGATGCTCCAATCATGTATTCGCTCGTGAAAGCGACCACGCAGTGTTTTGTTTATGAATACACAAAGACGACGACGCAGTTAGTTGGTCTGGAGGACTTCACGCTAGACATGGATCTTAACACGAACACGCTGCAAGACCGTTCGCATCATGGTATGCGCTTTTTTCATACTGAAAATAGCTGGTTGCGAAATGTCCGAGTTAAAAATTTCCGCGAGGCAGGATTCGCGGTTGTCGAAAGCAGTCGAATTACGTATTTGAATTGCGAGTCGATTGATCCGCATAGTCCCATCATCGCCTCACGCCGGTACAATTATAATACGCACGGGGGGCAGCTAATTCTATACCGCGATTGCTATGGTCGCAGAGGCCGCCATGTATTTATCGGCAATGGGTACGGTATGGACTCGGGCAACGTGGTTGTGAACGGCATTGCTGAAGACCTCTACGGACCGAGCGAGTTCGGACACCAACGTTGGGCTACGGGGTCTTTGTTCGATGGTTGTTTATTTCGCAACGTTGGCTCACCCGAACTCGGAGTGGGAGGAGAGGATTTACATAATGATATGTTCTGGCTTGGAAACCACCACGACAATGGCCCTAGCCACGGATGGGCGTCGGTGACGGCTGTGGCCTACAAATGCATAATAGAGTCGCCGGGATCTGGAGTTGTTCAAAAACCGCCTACGGGCATGAATTACGAGATTGATTGCGTGGGCGATTGGCGTAGCGAGAAAGGGGGCTTCGATTTTCCGGGCTCACTAGACACGCCGACATTAGGGACGATGCCAGCATCTCTGTTTGACGCCCAATTGGCCCAGCGGCTAGGTAATTCGATCGGACCGAAATGGCTGATTAGCGACTCCTCGATCGACTTTGGCTATCAAGTGACCAACAGTGCCACCGATGTCGTTGTGTCGTTCACCAACAATTCCGAAAACCCGCAGAGCGGAAGCGTTTCTGTGGATAGCCTGGACTACGCTATCGTAACGGGAGCGTCGTTCAGCGCTTTGGCCGTCGGAGCGACGCATGATGTAACGCTCCGCTATGCGCCAACTGTCGCCGCGAAACACACCGCCACCCTCAGTTTGGTAGACGGAGATACGGTGCAGATACCCATCGTTGGAATCGCAATGCTCTTGCAGCCTTCGCAAAGCTTCGATGTGGACACTGGAACGCTCCTTGGCGCCATGAATGTTGGGGCTGGCTTCATCTCGACCGACACCCGCGACCAAGGCACTGCGATCTACGCGATCAATATTGGCTCGGCGGGTATTTACCAAATTGATACGAGCGTCAACTCGCCCATCGCGGGGAGCAATTCGTTTTTCGTTGCGATCGACTCGCATCCTTCGGCTGACCGGGAAGTTTGGGACATACTTCCCTTGACGAGCGGCTTCGAATCTCGGTCGGTTACGCATCGCGGATTAAATGGAACATTCGACAATCCGGAGTTCTCGCCCGCGACATGGATGCTGTCTGAGGGAGTGCACTATTTGGTGATCCAGGGCCGTGAGGCCGATACCCAACTGCGCGACATTACTTTGACCCAGGTCAATTCTGGAGCAGCTCCGAATTCTCCCGGTCCCTTGGATCTGCAGCAATAAGCTCGATCGCCAGGCTGTGACGGGACAGCGGTTTAAACCGACCGCCGGTTTTGAATCGATGCGTGGCTTCACTAGAGTAGCCCGTTACGTGGGTATGGAATTCCAGTTTCCCCGAAAAAGCCTCCCAGCAAGCCATGGGAGTCTCTCAATAACCGGGACCGACCGATTCGCTACTGTCTCGGGTCTCGACGAATCCATAGAATCAACCCAATCCACGAAATGAGTGATAATCCGAAAATTGCCATAGTGATTGCGACTTGCAATCCCACGAAGCTACTGGAACGCACCTTAGTTTCGTTAGCCGAATGCGTCGCGCCACCAAACCTCCGACGGGTGATCGTGGCGGAGAACGGCCCCACACCCACCGCCAGAGACTTGGTCGACGATTTTCAAGAAGGGCTCCCAATCGAGTATCACTTTTTTCCGAACGCCAGAAAGTGCGGCGCTCTAAACCGGGCTCTCGCGGAACTGGATGACGAGTTCATCATCTATTTCGATGACGACGTCCGCATTCATCCGGAAACCTTGACGGCTTATGCCGAAGCGCTTGACGGGCGAACTGGAGGAATATTTTTCGGTGGACGCTGCCGCGTGGACCGTGTGGACGCGCCTGAGGACTGGCTGGATTCGTTTCTGCCTGCCGCGGCCAAAGGGTGGGCTCCCGCCAGCGAATTCTGCGAACTCAAGAAGTCCGGCGCGCTTGGATTCAACTGGGCGGCTTTCGCTAATGATCTTCGCTCGGTCGGAGGTTACGACGAGCGTTGCGGTCCCGGAACGGCCGCCAATTCCGACGAAATAAATGTGCAGGAAAGATTGCTGGAAAGCGGCGTCAAAGGCTACTTCGTGCCTGATGCGGTTGTTTGGCACTACGTTCCCCGAGAACGCTGCTCCGCGGAATGGGTCTTGGAGTATAAGAAGAAGGACGGGGTCGGAAAGGGAATCGCCTTTGCCGAGGCGAAATGGACGACTCGTTGGAAGCAGCAGCTTGGCTGTCGGGCGAAGCTCGCGGGATACCAATTGGTCACGTTCGCTGCGAGCAGATGGCTGCGTCACCGCACGCTCTACCATTGCCGGTACAAGATGCATTGGCTCCGCGGGAAGCTTGAAGGAATGAGGCTTGCGCTGAGCGCGAAGCCGGCAGCTAAAACGGCCGCTGAGTCGACAACGGTTCCAATCTGACTATAATAGAATTGCCAGCTTCAACTGTGTGCAGAGCTGGTGGAACTCAACTACTCAATAGTATGAAATTTTCGCAACGAACTAGGGCACGTCCGCGCGTCAGCATCGGCCTGCCAGTCTACAATGGGTCCCGCTACATCGCCGAGGCCATCCAGTCCATCCTCGATCAAACCTTCAAGGACTTCGAGCTCATCATCTGCGACAATGCCTCGACGGACGACACGCAGAAAATTTGTCGGGAATTCGCGGCGAACGACAGACGAATAAGGTATCATCGCAACAAGACCAACATTGGCGCGGGGCCGAACTTCAATCTTGTCGTGACGTTCGCTCGAGGAGAGTTTTTCAAGTGGGCGGCACACGACGACATCTGCCATCGGGACTTTCTCGAGCTCAGCGTCAAGCAACTCGACCGCGAGTTGGACGCGGTGCTCGTTTACCCTAATGCCCGAGTTATCGACGAGGATTCCAACTTGGTCGATTCGTACTCGGACTATGAACCGACCAATCAAAAAGATCCCGTCGTGCGTTTCAAGAATCTGATAAAGTCTCACATTTGCTATCAGGTTTTCGGTTTGATGCGTCTCTCCGATCTCAAGGCGACCCCTCTGATCGGTTTGTACGCGCGTGGGGATGAGATCTTTCTTTGCTGGCTTGGCCTTCGCGGCCGATTCATTCAGCTCGACGAGTTTCTGTTTTTCCCGAGGCGGCACGAAGAGCAATCTATGTCGCTGCTCGAAAACAAGAAAGAGAAGAAGAAAGCAGATTTCGTCGCCTACAGCGTTTGGTTCGATCCGAAATGGCGGAATCGAATGGTCTTCCCTTGGTGGAGAAGTCTGCGTGAGCTGATACGATGCGTGGCGAATTCACCGATTTCCGTTTGGGACCGCTTTCGATGTTCGCTATATGTTCTCAGATGGGCTTGTTCGCGGCGACGCTCCTTGGCGCGCGATCTTGTTTATCAGATGCGGCAGATCGCGCATGGTAGGCATCGGACCATTCGTCAATTGCACTCGTGATACAGAATTTCAGATCGGATAGAGGGATTGCTCGATACCGGAAAGTCTATGGCCATCGCTGGTCGAATTGGAGTCTCCCAGCGTGAGTTCAGACAAACTTTTCCATACGGAACACCTTGAGCAGGATCTTAAGACGAAAGCGGTGCGTGGCGGATCGTTTACCGTGGCTGCTCAGGGCGTACGTTTCCTGTTGCAACTCGTGTCGACGGCGGTTTTGGCCCGACTGTTGCTTCCGGAGGACTATGGCCTGATCGGAATGACCATGGTGGTGTCCGGCTTCGTCGGAATCGTGCGAGATGGCGGACTGATTTACGCGACAATCCAGAAGGAGACGATCACTCACCAGGAAGTATCGCTGCTTTTCTGGATTAACGTTTCGATCGGATTGGTGATCGCCTTATTGCTGGTCTGCCTATCGCCGCTCGTAGCTATGGTCTTCGGTGAACCTCGTTTGACTCTGCTGCTGTGCGCTCTATCTGTCCCATTTTTAATTGGTGGCTGCACGGTTCAGCACAAGGCGTTGCTGCAGCGTCAAATGAGTTTTGGGAAAATCGCGATTATCGAAATCATATCGAGGATTGCCGGGATCGTCGTCGCGATCTCGTTAGCCATGGCCAACTTCGGTTACTGGGCCCTCGCGTTCATGGAAATCGTCGCGGCCGCGAGCACGCTGATTCTGGTCTGGCTGATGTTGAGGTGGAAACCTGCGGCCCCCAAATGGAGTCGCGACGTTCTCTCCACATTGCGTTTTGGCGGCAACGTCGTGCTGTTCAATGTGGTGAACTACATTTCGCGCAACGCCGACAATGCGCTCATTGGCTGGTATTGGGGAACTGCTTCCCTCGGGCTGTATTCGCGGGCCTACAGCCTCCTCATGATGCCGATCAATCAGATCAGCGCTCCAATCACCGCTGTTGCCGTTCCGATTCTCTCCCGCGCCGCGAAGGACCCTCAGAAGTTAAAGCGGATTTTCACGGAGGCGACTTCGATGGTCGCCGCGTTAGTCATTCCAATCGTGGTTTGCGCGACCGTTTTTGCGGACGATCTAGTCCGGATATGGCTGGGCGACCAGTGGATGGATGCCGCTAACATATTCCGTTTGCTTTCAGTGCCGGCGTTTCTGTTTAGCGCCTCTCAGCCCATCACTTGGCTCTTCATCGTGCTAGATCGGACCCACTACCTTCGCAACGTCGGTTTAGTGATGGCGCCAGTCAACGTTCTGGCGTTCTGGATTGGATTGCCCTACGGTCCAGAGGGGGTCGCGTTGGCGTATACCATCAGTTCGTGCGTTCTATTTATCCCGGTAGTTCGCTACGCTCTCAAGGGAACCCCAATAGGCATGATGGACGTGTTTCGTACTTGGACACAGCCTTTGCTCTCCGCTGCTTCCGGTATCGCTGCCGGTCTGGCCATAAAGTCGCTGGTCCAGCCTCAATTGTCGCAACTGTTAACCGCAATTGTGTCAATTGGAGTTTTTGGGCTCGTTTACGTCTTAGTGATGGTCCTCGCCTTCGGATGGCGAGCTCGCGTAATGGCCTGGTACGCTCGAAAAGCTTCCATCCGCAAGGCTCAGCCGACAGCTACCGATCCAGTCAGTTGAGGATCCTACAGTCAATCGAATCGTATACCGATAGGCAAACCGCCTAGCGGATGGTTCGCATGGATGGATTCGTCGAGCTTTTTTCGCGCGCACGCGCGAGGGCTCATTGTCGCGTTCAAGGGGGTTGAGACGCGGGCGGAGGCACTTTTATCGCGTGTGCGTGCGAAATCCAATTTTGCCGAAATTGGGGAAAAATCAACCCACGTAATCCATAATATGAAAATGCCTAAGGAT
>JAJFLS010000237.1 GCA_021772595.1 Opitutales bacterium | reverse complement strand
ACTCAGCCGCGAAGGCATGAAATTTTCGGGCGGTCTCGCAGCTTTCCCGACTTGCAAGCCTTCTCGAGCTGCCCTCTTGAGCGGACAGTATTCCCCCCGCACAGGCGTCTACCGAGTAGTCGATCGTCACACGGGCCAGGAAAACAAGATACGCTTTCTCGTTCCGAAAAACGAAGACGTAGCCCTTGATAAAATCCTGATCAACGAGCCTTTCAAAGCCGCAGGCTACACAACCGCCATGTATGGCAAGTGGCACATCAGCAATTCCAGAAAAGCCCATCCGTCGCAATACGGCTTCGACCGGGCGATCGAAAGCGCCGGCAAACATTTCAATGCCAATACGCTTCCCGAAACCGATCTCCCTGAAGGCATTTCCGTCGAAGAGATGCTCACGGGTCAAGCGATCGAATTCATGAAAGACGCATCGGAAAACGATCAGCCATTTTTCCTATACATGCCCTATTTCTGGGTACACAGACCGCTCGAAGCGAAGGCCGAGTATGTCGACTATTTCACGAAGAAATTCGAAGGGATGAACTTCACTGGAAAAAATCCCGAAGAAATGCCCACAATCGCCGCGATGACCAAGATGCTTGACGAAGAAGTCGGGCGCTTGCTCGAGGCGGTAAACGACTTGGGTCTGGAAGAAGAAACAATCATCGTGTTCACCTCTGACAACGGTTCTTTCAATGAAAATCTCGTCGGCAAATTCAGAGGCCGGAAAGGAGAAACCTACGAAGGCGGCTTACGCGTGCCGTACATTTTCAAGTGGAAAGGCAAGATCGAGCCAGGCTCCACTGCATCCGATCGCATCATCGGCGTAGACCTCTACCCCACTTTCCTCCGCCTCGCGCAACTCGAAAGACCAGCTGAATATCCGCTTGACGGATACGACATTTCATCGCTCTTGCTCGGCCAGATCGAGTCGATTCCGGATCGTGACGTCTTTTGTTATTTTCCGAAATACACTCGATACGACGAGAAGACGAAACGCTGGGCGGAGTCTTGGCGCAACGTCATCTACGAAGGTGATTACAAACTAATCAAGTATCCAGAGTATGGAGAAAGCGAACTCTTCAACCTCGCGGATGACATCCAGGAAACAAAAAACCTCGTCGCTTCAAACCCCGAAAAGCACACGGAACTCTCGCGAAAACTCAACCGATGGCTAAAGTCCATCGACGCCCCAAAAAAGGTCTCCAACCCCGACTACTCACCGTAACGCTTCAAGGAAAGATCCACTACCATGGAAATCCTGGTTTCAGGATGAGAGTTTTAGTATCAGGATACGCTTCGCTACATGATCCCGCTTTCGCGGGAGCTTGATGAGATCAATTATTAGAGACTGTTGAATAAGTCGATATTTGTGCGGTTGATCAATTGTAGGAGCGGGTTTATCCCGCGATTTTTCTTATTCTATCTTATGCCATCGCGGGGTAAACCCGCTCCTACACTGACTTATTGAACACCCTCCTAGAGACGATTTCTCATCAAGTTGGCGAAAGCCATCATGTATCGGCACAGCCGCGTATCCTGTTAATTGATTAGCATTCGCTACACTCCATCTTTCAAAATTTGCCATTTGCCTTTTAAGTCTAATTCCCGAGTGATTGCGTTCAGATGAAAATCTCCTATTTCCTTCTTCTCCTCGCATTCGCGTTCGCGTTTTCAAGCTGCAGCGATTCCAACCCTTCCACTAGCGAAAACAGTGCCTCAGCACCCCAGGCCCCCAAGAAAGCCGTGGAACCAGCACCCACCGAGGCGCTCCCTCCGATTCCAATCGAATTCATCATGGACTCGGCCTTGAACGGCAACGTTGAAGCAATTCGCCTCGCCCTCGAAACCGGAATCGATCCCAACCTCGCCGACGAGAATGGCCGCACGCCTCTGATGCTCGCCGCGTTCAACGGGCATACCGAGATAGCCGAACGCCTTCTCGAAGCCGGAGCTCGTATCGACTTACGCGACAGCACAAATCGCACCGCGCTCATGTTCGCATGCACGGGGCCGGACGCGAATTTGGTTTCGCTCCTCATTCGTCGTGGCGGAAACGTGAACGATATCGACTCTCACGAAAGCTGGACCCCTCTCATGTTCGCCGCCGCCGAGGGCCATAGAGCCGTCGTTCAAGTGCTCCTGGACAACAACGCCAACCCCGCAGCCGCCGACGTCGACGGAGAAACCTCCGCCTATTTCGCCCGCCAAAGAGGATTCCCAGAAGTCGCAGAATTGATCGAGGCGAGAGTGAAGTAGACGGTTGAGCCGATTGTAGAGCCTACTTGCAGGTGATTGGTTATTGCTGAACCATCATCTATGCTTGAGCCTTTGGCCTCACGAGGCTATCCGTTCTCTATGTCGCCCCAAAAAATCGCCCCGTTTTTCGCCGTATTCTTCATCATGCTTCATGCCGATGCTCAGCCCAAAGGGTTCAACTACGATGAAGCCAATGTGCCGGCTTACACGTTGCCGGCTCCCTTGATCGCCAATGACGGCTCGCAGGTTACATCGGCCTCGCAATGGCAGCAATCCCGTCGCGGCGAAATCCTGAGTCTTTTCGAGCAATCCGTTTACGGACGTAAGCCAGGAAAACCGGACGAGCTTCAATTCACGGTTACGTCTCAGGATAACAACGCTCTCGGAGGACTCGCGCGACGCAAGCAGATCACCATTCTTTTCGAAGGAGGCGACCGTCCCTTCTCGGTTAATCTTCTCGTTTACATCCCTACGAATCGGACGGGTCCCGCGCCACTGTTTATTGGATACAACTTCAACGGCAATCACACCATTCAATCCGACCCTGGAATCGACTTATCAAAATCCTGGATTCGCAGGAGCGAAAACGGAGCCATTAATCACCGTGCCACTGAAGCGGCTCGCGGGACCAGCTCGAAACGATGGCCGGTTGAAACCATCTTGAAACGCGGATACGCCATAGCCACCGCTTACTACGGCGATGTCGAGCCCGATCACGCCGAAGGCTGGAAAGACGGAATCCGCGCGTTTTACAAGACCGACGAAAACGGTGACCCGTTGGCACTCACCGATTGGAGCGCCATCTCGGCCTGGTCCTGGGCTCTGAGCCGCATGGTCGACTACCTCGAAACGGACGCCGACATCGACTCGAACCGCATCGCCCTGCTCGGCCATTCCCGCCTGGGCAAAACCGCTCTTTGGGGCGGCGCCACCGAGGAGCGCTTCGCTATCGTCATTTCCAATGATTCCGGCTGTGGCGGAGCGGCGTTGAGCCGACGCGCATTCGGCGAAACGGTCCAGCGGATCAACACGAATTTCCCTCACTGGTTCTGCGAGACCTTCAGCCTGTACAACGGAAACGAAGGGGCTTTGCCGGTCGATCAGCACGAGCTGATCGCCCTCATGGCTCCGCGGCCCGTTTACATCGCCAGCGCGGTCGAAGACGTATGGGCCGACCCGAACGGCGAGTTCTTGTCGGCAAGAGCCGCCGAACCGGTCTACGCATTATTCGGAAAAGAAGGCGTGGGCGTAACAACGCAACCTACGGTCAACACCCCCGTGGGCGATTTCATAGGCTACCACATCCGGACCGGAAAGCACGACGTCACCGACTACGACTGGGCCCAGTATTTGGATTTCGCGGACAGGCATTTCGACCGCTAAAGCGATTTCAGTCTAGGTTTCGATAAGCGTTTTCCAACCATAGATTACACAGAGAGCACAGATATAGTTCTAGCAGAATCTCAATCAGATTGCTCAGTCAACTCATCTGTGTTCTCTGTGCAATGTCCGTTATAATCTTGTTTTTCAGACAAGATTTTCAAAACTGATATTTCTTAATATTTGGAGATCTGAAGCATATCACGCATCTTCAGATTCGCCAACATTCAACAATTTAGCTATAATCGCTTCGCCATTCAGTCGGCTCGAACCTTTTGGCTCGAAGAGCCACCTATTTGTTCCGAAGGAACAACAAGCGAAGCGTTGACGAAATCGATCTGCTTGAGCTTTTTTGTCATCGCTCTCTTCGTTCGCTAGTTCCTTCCTGCGTCAGGAAATAGATTTCCTCTTTGCGGAAAAAAGGTTCGAATCCTACCCCAGTTTTATCCGTGAATATCCGTGGGCAACATTTGGTTGCGGCTATGCTGCTCTAGGTAATCTGTGGTTAAAATCTATTTTAGTTCCCGAAAGCTGTAAGCCGATAACTACCGCAGTGCAGCGGGACATTACAGCCCTACTGGCTTGATTCAAAAAAAAACGCCCCGATTGACCAGGACGTTTTCAAAATCTATAGACGTAAAATCGCGATCTTCAATTCGCCGCCATCGGACGTACCTTGTCCTTCCATTCTTTGGTCTTCTCGTCCATGGGGCTGTCGTCTTCGTATTTTTCGACGAGACCATCGAGCTGCTTTTTCATGCGCTTGATCAGGCCGCTGTATTCGGGATTATTGTACAAGTTGTTGTACTCGTCCGGATCCGATTTCAAATCGTAGAATTCCCATTCGCCGAATTCGTAGAATTGCATCAACTTGTAGCGGTTCGTGCGGATACCATTGTGGCGCGGTACCATGTGCACGCTCGGGTACTCGTAGTAATGATAGTAAATCGAGTTGCGCCAGTCTTTCGGATTTTCGCCTTTCAGCAGTGGAACGACAGACGCTCCTTGCATATCATCGGGGATCTTGGCCCCCGCAATGTCGAGGAAGGTTTCGGCGTAGTCGAGATTCTGCACCATCTTCTGCGTCTTGGATCCGGGCTTCGTCACTCCCGGCCATTTGACGATGAACGGCATCTTGAGCGACTCTTCGTACATCCAGCGCTTGTCGTACCAGCCGTGATCTCCGATGTAGAATCCCTGGTCGGACGAGTAGATGACGATCGTGTTGTCGGTAAGGCCTAGCTCGTCGAGCGTATTGACCAGCGTTTCCACGCTTTCGTCGACGCCTTTGACGCTACGCAAATAGTTCTTCGCGTAGCGCTGGTACTTCCAGCGGACGAGGTCCTTGCCAGTCAAATTCGCTTCGTGGAAGGCTTTGTCCTTGGGGCCGTAGGCGTCGCGCCAGGCTTTCATTTGCTCAGGATTCATGCGCTGCATGTTTCGCCAAGCCGACTTGTCAGTCGAAATCGGAAGTTCCTCCAACTCCGGCGTCAGATCTAGAAAGAGGTCGTAATTTATGTGCATATGCCGATCTATCTCGAGCTCCTGATGGCGCGCTGGCGGAGCGTTGTCCGCGTAATCGTCGAACAAGGTCGACGGCTCGGGGATCTCGATGTCGTCGTAGAGATTCAGGTGGCGCAACGCGGGCATCCAATTGCGGTGCGGCGCCTTGTGCTGGACCATGAGCATGAACGGCTTGTCTGCATCGCGGTCTTCCTTGAGAAAATCGACGGCCATATCTGTGACGATGTCCGTGCAGTATCCTTCGATCGTCACCTGGCCTTCAGGGGTGATCATGTCGGGGTTGTAGTAGAGCCCTTGCCCGGGAAGGACCGCCCAATCGTCGTAGCCCTGCGGCTGTCCTTTCAGGTGGGACTTTCCGTAGATGGCGGTCTGGTAGCCCGCTTTCTGGAGGAGTTTCGGGAAAGTCTGCTGATTCCAGTCGAAGCTGTTCCCGTTGTTCATAAAGCCGTTCTTGTGGCTGTGCTTGCCTGTCTGGATCACGGCGCGGCTGGGTCCGCAAATGGAGTTCGTGCAAAAACTGTTCACGAAAAGCATCCCCTCGGCGGCGAGCTTGTCGATGTTCGGGGTGGGATTCACCGACTTGAGCCACCCGTCGTAAGCGCCGATGGCGTGCGGGGCATGGTCATCGGAGAAGATGAAGACGATATTCGGACGATCAGCAGCCGACGCATGAGAAGCCATGGCGATCGACGCGACGAGGTAGAGGATTGATAAGAGAGATCTCATTTCCGGAGCTTTCAGAAAGGAATCCCTCTTTGCAACGCCGCAAATCGACTTTGCCGAAATTTCGGTTTCGGGAGGTTTGAAAGCATCGGCCGATCCCGCTAAGCGCATATGCGTCAACTTAAGAGTCTGTCGGACTGAAAAAATCTAATCGTTTAGAATTCAATATTTATGCCAGAGCTCTTCTGAGAACCAAATATTCAATTTTAAGGTCTTTAAATTCACAATTTCACAAGCTTTCTCAAAAATTAGCCTAAGTCCGACAGACTCTTAAGCGAAAAGCGAAGTTTCGGTGATTGTAGGAGCCTGCTTGCAGGCGATACATTTCGCCAATACCCAGGGGAATGATCGCCTGCAAGCAGGCTCCTACAATCGAGAAAACGCCTTAAGTTGACGCGTAAGCGCTGAGCTGGATAGAGCCTTCCCCCAGACGATTTCTCTTCTCTAACTCCCCTTTTTCCTCTCCCGGTAATTGTTGATACCGGCCACTTGAGCCTTGAGAGCGGCCTTAATATATTCGTCTGCAGGATGGCCGCTCACTTCTTCGATCGTTTGAGTAATAATGTCCTTCCCGACACCTTTCTTTTTGAGGCTCGTCAGGTTTTCTCGAAGCGCTTCGACAAACGTGTCGCCATAACGTAGATACATATCCAGAAGAGCAAATCGGGCTCCTGCCGGTCTATTGAATTTCAAGTATAATTTTTTGTTTTCCCTTACGCCCTTTCCTTTTCGATTTTCCCCCGCGTTCCAATTCAAGAGATCCATTTCCACCCCCAGAACATTCTTCGAATTCTCAAACTGTTGCGCGACATACAAGTCATAGACTTCTTGCAGCCCGCGAAGCCTGACGGATACAACGTCGTTCAGGAAATGGCAGATGACAGGATCGAACCAGTCGCGATCTTTGATCCTGTAGTTGCGCCCGCTCATATGGCTTAAGAGGCTCGAAGAGAACACCGTCCGAAACCGCACTTTGCGTCGCCCGACCCAAGTAAACGGATCGTAGAGATGGCTCATGTTTTGAACGATGAGTCTCTGCAAGCGCTGGATCTGTTCGTCGGCGTCCTCCCTCCGAGATACGATGATGGGATAAGAAACGGAGACTTCCCTGAAACTGCTTGGAAGAATGGTTCTCGGAATGGCACGCTCGATGAGGTGAAATCCTTTATTCGTATCAAGGTTCAGTCCTTGGTTTTTCACTATTATATCAACGCCGTTTCGTTTTAGGACATGCACTCTCCACTCGGTAAGGACGCGGCGTTCCCAAGAATCGGCTTCCCGGTTGTAGCGAATATTCCGGGAGTATTTGCTGCCACCAAGCAACAAGGAGAGTTCGTCATTTTTGCTGCCACTAAGATTCGGGGACAACTCCTCTATTTCCCAGACCACGAGTTCTTTGATTTGAATAATCGGCTTGGAGTTCAGTCTTGCTAGAATCACCTTTTCCTTAATGAGCCACGTCTCGCGATCTAGCTTGAAATTCGTAATCCGGAACGAATCGGCGAGAGCGGCCAATTGCTCCTCGTGCAAGGCACCCGTCTCCAATTGGTACTTCATATGGAGCGCTTCCAGTCCAAGTAGCCTCTTGTGCAGACCGCCCATAATCTTCGGGAAATTTGTGTGAATCGTTTTAACGACCTGATTCTCACTGTGGTACGCCCGGCCCGTAAACCCGTCGATGACCTCGATCTCGCCACCGTACCTCACGTACGCGTCTAGAGTGACAAAGAATTCAGGATCGTCCTCAACGCCCGATCCGGAAAGGGACGATTGGGAAAAAGCGGAAACGTGACTGACTGTTAGGAGACCGCCGCAGGCGATCCATTGCTTCAGACGGGAAATCTTCAGCGGCATGTAGTTTGGGGGGTCTTGCAGGCTAGGGCAAAAAGGGAAGCGACTTATTAGTCGAGATCTCGGCCCTTGCGCAACAAAATTTTCAGGACGCCAACGGATTCCGGCAAATCCCCACGTTTTTCTATCTGATACCTAGGGTTGCCACTGATCCTTGATCAATAACGGCATTGGGCGTTGATTCTTGCTCGCAAGGAAGAAGTTCCCTATCAATTCCCCTCTACCCTTCCGAGCAACCTTCTCTCAAAACCATATGATTAGAATCAACCCGCTCTTGTTTCCCATCGTGTTGTGCCTCGCGCACGCCGCATTTGCGACAGCTCCCAATTTCCTGCTGATTCTGACCGATGACCAGGGCTGGAGCCAACTCTCGGAGACGATAGATTCTCGAGTCGCGGAAGCGCAATCGTCTTATCTCGAGACTCCGAATATGAACCGGCTCGGCCGCAGTGGGATTCGATTCACCAGCGGCTACTCGCCCGCCCCGCTCTGCACTCCAACACGGCGAGCGATCCTTTGCGGCACAACCGCAGCTCGAAGCGGTTCCGAATTCAAAAGCGCATGGATACCAGCTGATCACACCACCATCCCGGTCGCATTGAAACAGGCCAATCCCGACTATCGCTGCGCCCACTTCGGTAAATGGGGCGAGAACATGATCTCTACCCCAGAGCAGTGCGGCTACGACGCGAGCGACGGCATGACCGGCAACCTCACTGGCGGCATGCCGCGATCCCTAAACCCCGGCAACCCGAAGGCAACGCACACCAACACGCCGCCATTCTACATCGACAACGAAGACCCGAAGCTGACGAAAACCGTCACCAACCACGCCATTGCTTTCATGCGCGAACAAGCGACCAGCGGCAAACCGTTCTACGTTCAAGCCAGCTATTACGCCCAGCATCTTTCCGTCGTCTGCAGCGAACCGATGCTGGAAAAGTACAAGAAGAAAGGCGCCCCAGATCGTGGATACACAGAAGCGTGGGCCGGAATGATGGAGGAGCTGGACAATGGCGTCGGTGATCTTCTCGACGCTCTCGATTCGCTCGATATTGTCGACAACACCTACGTCGTTTTCATGGCCGACAATGGCGGACGCGGAACGGTCCCGGGCGGGGACAACACGCGAACGCCTACCAACATTCCTCTCACCGGAGCGAAACACAGCCTCTACGAAGGCGGCATCCGCGTTCCCTTCATGGTCCGAGGACCCGGAATCAAGGCTGGGACAGTTTCGCGCACGCCGGTCGCCGGCTACGATCTGCTGCCCACCTTCTACGAGCTAGCCGGCGGCAAATTCGATTTCTCGAAAGAAGTCGACGGAGTCAGCCTCCGACCGATCTTCGCCGATTCGGCCGCAACGCTTAAACGACGCCACGACGCCCTCATATTCCACCGGCCCAACAGGGGATTCTCAGCGATACGGCAAGACGACTACAAGCTGATGCTCTTGTGGACGAAGCAAGGGAAAATCCGCGGCCACGAGCTATACAAGCTCTCGGACGATCCGCGAGAAGAAGGCAACGACATTGCCGATGCTCAACCAGAAAAAGCCACAGCCCTAAAGAGCTCCCTTCTCTCTTACCTTGAATCCGTGAGCGCCGAAACACCGCTCTCCAACAACAGAAGAACCCAAAATCAGTAAACCCACCACGGCAACACGCCACTCAAAACGGTAGATGCGATCGCTGATCGCGTACCCAATAGCTCAACACATTACGCAATACTAAAAATGGAACGAGTCACAGGAATCGGCGGCATATTTTTCCGAGCGAACGACGAGAGCGCTTTAGCAGAATGGTACAGAGATCATCTCGGGATCGATCTCGTGCCATCCGACTACGATCAAAAACCGTGGGCCCAAGGAGCCGGTCCAACCGTATTTGCGCCTTTTCCCCGCGATTCGGAATACTTCGGAAACGCAGAAAAAAACTGGATGATCAACTTCCGCGTCAAAAATCTGGATACGATTGTCGCGCAACTCAAATCTTCCGGCATCGAAGCTACCGTCGATCCCGAGCTCTACCCCAACGGCCGCTTCGCCCGGCTCCACGATCCAGAAGGAAATCCCATCGAACTCTGGGAGCCGAAATAGAGCGCTTCAAGCTCCAGCCTTTTTAATCAATTCGAATCCTAAACAAATATATTATGAAAACGAAAACAGCAAAGGAACTAACTCTCGAATGGCATGAACGCGTTTGGAACAATCTGGAAGAGGCCGCGATTCACGAACTCATGTGCACTCGTTGCGACATTGCAGGTCTGGATCTTTCATCGCCGGGTCCAGAAGGCTTTCTCAAACTCTACCACCAGTTCTTAAGCGTCTTTGAAGCAATTCACATAGATGTTTTTGAAATGGCAGAAGAAGATGGCCACGTAGTTGGACACGCGCGATTTACCGCGACCCACAAAGCAACCAACCGCAAAGTCGATTTCCCATTTAGCCTGTCAGTAAAATGGAAAGATGGGAAAGCGACGGAAGCGAGGAACGTAGTCGACTACACGACATTGCTATCGCAATTGGACATGCTCGACATGAACACATTGGCCCAAGCTTTGAGCCCCCAATCAAAATCTGAAGCGATGTCGCAATCATAAGTATATTTCAATTCGTAGGACATTCTAAGAGGCTATCAAATAAGTGCAATATACCACATTTTTATCCGGGACGGCGCCCGGATGCGACCTCAATGCTCGAGCTTCGCTCGAGAAAAAGGTAGTGCTCGGGCGCCGTCCCGAGCCTTCACGGCCCTTATTAGTGCACTCTCTAATAGACTGTACCATAAGCCCAAAATCTGTAGGGGCTTGGCGTGGCCAGACCCCACAATCCGCAAAAACAAGTAAAAAACGGGGTACCCAACCGAAACCCCAACAAACAAACAGCCCAAATTAA
>JAJFLS010000236.1 GCA_021772595.1 Opitutales bacterium | reverse complement strand
GGCTGAAGGCCTTGGACCATGCGAATCCTTGGGTGCGAATTTGGGCAGTTCGTCTAATTGGCGACGAAAACCGAGCGACTAATCAGGAAGTCGCTAAGATGGTGGCGTTGGCCACTAGCGATTCCCATATCGAGGTACCTCAGCAATTGGCTTCAACTGCGGCTAGGCTAGCTCCCGACAACGCGATGCGCATCGTCGCGAAACTATTGATACGCGACGAAGATGCGAGCGATGACTACATGCCGATGATGGTTTGGTGGGCGATGGAGAAGGCGTGTGGCGAGCGGCCGGAGCTGGCGCTCGATCTATTTCGAGACAGCTCCTTGTTTGATCGGCCTATGGTTCAGGAGCCGATCCTTGGTTTTGTGATGAAGCGATTCGCTTCCGATGGGCGTCGCGAGTACTTGAAAGCCTGCGCGCGGCTGTTGGCCTTGGCTCCGAATCGCGCATCGTCGCGAATATTGATAAGCGCTTTCGAGGAAGCGTATCGAGGCCGATCCATGATGGGCCTTCCGGAGGAACTGATCGCGGAATTGGCGAAGTCGGGCGGCGGTTCATTGGCGATGCGATTGAGGCAGGGAGACGCCAAGGCTCTGAAGGAAGCGGCATCGGCTCTAAAAGGAAATTCCATCAGCGAGGAAGATCGACGAAGAGTGATCGAAGCGCTCGGCGAGGTTCCGCAGGATGAATTGATAAATACGCTTTTGGCGCAATTGGATCGAGAGAACGAAGCGACATTGATGGTGGCTCTTGCGGCGCTTCAGTCCTATGACGATTCGAATATCGGTTCTGCGGTCGTTGCGAAGTATCCAGAATTTAGTGATAAGATAATGACCGCGTCGCAGACCCTTCTAGCGAGTCGCGATTCATGGTCAATCCAATGGGTGGAGGCGATTGCGAATGGAGCGATCGCCGCAGACCAGATTCCCGCTCATGCGGTAGCGAATATGCGGCGACATGAGAACGTACAATTGAAGCAACTCCTGGCCGACCTGTGGCCAGAACCTACTTCGTTGAAGAGAGTGGACGAGGACGAAATCGATCGTCTAAACGGCATCCTGTCCGCGACCGCTTCGGGGGGCGATCCTTACTCGGGGAGAGAGACCTATCTCGGCCGATGCTCGGCGTGTCACAGCCTGCATAGCGAAGGCGGGGAGCTGGGCCCAGAATTGACCGGCTACCAGCGTCAGGATCTCGATAGTCTGCTGCTGGCGATCGCGAGCCCGAACGCCGAAATTCGCGAAGGATTCGAGAACTATACCGTTCGAACGATCGACGGACAAACCATCACCGGATTCCTAGCCGACCAGGACGACAACGTGATCGTGCTCCGTCCAATCGGCGGCCAGAAAATCGTTTTGAATCGCGCCGAAATCAAAGACATGGAAAGTGCAAACGTCTCCCTAATGCCCAGCAATTTACTAGCCGGCTTAGACGACACCGGAATCGTAGACTTCTTCGCCTACCTCCGCTCGACCCAACCGCTGAATGTGAAGTAGGAATTAAGCTAGCGAATCAGCTTCCGTAGCGGAACGACTGCGTCGTTCCGAAATTACAGTGCTTCGATTTCAAAAGGTAGTGACCGATCCCGCTGAGCGGGACGGTCCGCATTGTCCAAGCGTGAGTAAAGATCCCCGGAGCAAGCTCTCGATCTTGCGGTCGACTTGCGCTTCCTGCTTTGGCCCATGGGCTGCGAAGGACACGGCGCGCAAGCAGGCATTTCTGAAAGTAGGGAGAGCCGGCTCGGTCCTCTAAATTCCGAACCCAATACGGAGGACCGAGCCGGTCCTCCCTGCCAAAGCCGGAGCAAGCTCCGGGGTATTCAACCCAAAGAGAATTAACCGATGCAGGCCGACAATAAGATTCAGCTTCGCTGAAAGGTACGAGGTTGGATTGCCAATTATTTCAGCGTATCAGAGGTTATATCTCGATGACCTTCTAAGACGCGGATGATTTCGACCCCTTTGGGTCGTTTCGTTGCGAAGAAGAAAATAATGTAGTTGTCGATTGGATGCGACTGTAATCCTTCTCGAAGCTCCGAACGGTTTCGTCCCATTTCAGGTTGTTTTGCAAGCAGGTGGAATCTTGCTTCTATCGCTTCGACCGTCTGAGTTGCGGCAGTTGGGTTATCGTCGGCGATGTATTTCCAGATTTCTACGAGATCTTCTTCGGCGAGTCTCGATATCTTAACGCTCGCCATTTGCAATTTCTTTGGCGTGTTCACGTTTGGCTCGAGCGATGATCTGCGAGATTGGTTTTGCGCTTGTTTTGCTGTTCTTGAGCTGGTCTATTCCGGCGTCCAGATCTGCGAGAAGGGCAGCTCGCTTGATCTCCATCAGCTCTCGATAGTCGCGAGCAGTCGTAAATACGAATTCGCGGCGTCCACGACGTGTGATTGCGACTGGGGCAGATTGGGCCTTGTCCATTACAGACCCCAATTTGTTTTTGATCTCGGTGGATGTGATTTCTTCCATTTTGGCTAAAATAGCTAAGTTAGCTAGTTATTCAACAGGAAAAATTCTAGGTAGTTGTATTCCATTGGCAGGAAGGAGCATTGCATGAGCATGACTGAATGGACGCGGCCCGACCCGCTCAGCGGGATCGGGCCCTACCGTTTGAGTCTTTGGAACTAACTTATTGGACAGTTTCTATGAGTCGAGAGTCTGTAAGATACGGTCTAGCCTTAGGGATTATCCAATAGTTGCCGTAAAGGCTCGGGGCGGCGCCCAAGCCCTACCTTTTCTCGAGCATTGGGTAGTGTCCGGGTGCCGTCCCGGACGAAAAGTGCGGGATGACGAATTAACTGGATGCCCCATTAGGTGCCAAAGGTCCAATCTCCAATGTGAACAGGTGGCTAGTATGCTTAGGCCCGCCTGGCAGTCGGGCCCTACCTTTTGCGGGCTTATATCAAGTTTTCGGCTGGTTGGGTTTGATGGGGGGTTGCCAGGCTTGGGCGCCGGTGGATTTGACTTTGCGTTTGTAGACTTTGTCGCCGCAGGTTGCGTAGAGGGTGTCGAAATTGGGTCCGCCGAAACAGAAGTTGGCGACGCGTCCGTTGGGGGTGGGGAGGATCGCGCGGGGGCGGCCGGCTGAATCGCAAATCTGGATACCCATGTTGGTGGCGACCCAAATTTGGCCAATCGTATCGACGCGGACGCCGTCGGCCCGCGCGGAATCTTCGGAGTCCTTGTGATGCAGCCAGATGAGTCTTTGCTTGTGGGCGAGAGTGCCGTCGGGCTGGACCATGTAGCTGTAGATCCATTTGGAGTCGTAGTCCGATACGTAGAGTTGGGTCTGGTCGGGGGAGAGGGCGATGCCGTTGGCGAATTTCAATCCGTAGTCGACTTCGACTTTTTCGCCATTGGGGCGGACGAGCCAGACGCGGCTGCGATCGGAGCGTTTGCTGGCGTTGCTCACGGGTTCGGTGATGTATTGGTTTCCGTTGACCGCGACCACGATGTCGTTTCCGCGTATTCCGTTGGCTATGATTTCCTTGCTTCCATTTTTGTCGAATGCCCAGACTTCTCCGGCGTTCGCGGCGAGCGTGTAGCGGCGCCCGTCGGGTCCATAGGCCATGCCGTTCGCTCTTTGCGTGTCGGACATCCATTCGGAAACGTCTCCGTCGAGATCGATATGATAGGTTTTGCTGTTTCGGAGATCGTTGAAATAGACTTCGCCGTTAGGAGCGGCGACGGGGCCTTCGGTGAATCCATAACCTTCGCCTACGAGCTCCCATTTTTCTTCGCGGAGAATGGAATTGTTGAGCGTCTCGCCTTGGGTTTCACCGTTTCGAGGCATGGCAGGCCAATCTTTCCAAAGCCATCGTACGGCGTCGGGGAAAACTGCCGTGGCGTGCTTGGCGTTGTGGCCGCCTTCGCCCCAGGCGTGCTTTACTTCGTAGCCGGAAAACTCCAATGCCCGTTGCATGGCTTGGTTGCTGATCCACCAGTCGCCATCGTCCTGGTGATTATCGTTGCTTCCGTCCTGCAGGAAGACGCGTATCGGCTTGGGCTCGAATTTTCGGACGAGCCCTGCGATCTGATCTCCGCCGCGCATGCTGACGTAGGTACCCACTCCAGTGAATACACGCGAGTAGCGTTGGGGATGGGAAAAGGCGACCGTGAATGCGGCAATGCCTCCGCTGCTGTTCCCGGCGATCATGCGGTCGGTGGGACGCTTGGAAAATCGGATCGGGCGCCCGTCGCTGGTCTTCATTTTTTCGACAGCGGGTAGGAGATCTTTGGCGAGAAATTGGGCGTAATTGTCGTTGATGCTATCGTATTCATAACTTCGATTCAGGCGATCGACTTGCGTTACCGGATCGTCGATATGGACGCGACCGTGAAATGCGAATACACCGATGGTTACGGGCATTTCGCCTTTGTGGATGAGATTATCGAATACGGTGGTAGCCTCGTATTTGATGCCGTCCTGGCAAACGAAGAGGCAGGCTGGTTTGGTCTCGTCGTATTGCGCGGGGACGTAAACCCAGATTTTGCGGGAGGTTCCCGAGAAAACGGTGGATTCGTCGAAGGTGAAGGTGAGTATCTCGCCTTTGGGTACGTCGGGATTTTCGATGGAGTCGGGGTGGACGGGCCAATCGTCTTGGGCGAAGATCAGGGCGATAGGGAGTAGGAGAGCGGCTAGAAGTAAAGGGAGTCTCATGTAGGATCGGGAATAAGGTTTGTGGGTGTAACGTTAGTGGAGAGTCTTTCGCTTTGGGGTGGAATAGTCGAGGGCATACGCGTGTACTCAAGTTGCTAGCGACGGTTGGCCAATTGTAGGAGCCTGCTTGCAGGCGATGGGTTCTCTGGATCATGGTGAAGTAAATCGCCTGCAAGCCGCCGACAGGTCGGGGTCAATGACAGGCTCCTACATT
>JAJFLS010000235.1 GCA_021772595.1 Opitutales bacterium | reverse complement strand
GCTAGTGTAGTAGCTCCGACCTATATTTCAGAAATTGCTCCAAAAAATTTGCGAGGAAGATTAACTTCGCTTCAGCAATTGGCTATTGTTGTTGGGATTCTCGTAGCCTTTCTGAGCAATTACCTTATCTCAACTTCTGCTGGAGGCTCAAAGGAGACATGGTTGTTAGATAAGCCGGCCTGGTCGTGGATGTTCTGGATGGAAGCATTTCCATCAGTGCTTTATTTCTGCATGCTCCTGTTTGTACCGGAGTCTCCGAGGTTTTTGATGAAGGCTGGCAAGTTGGAAGAAGCTGAGATTGTTTTTCGAAAAATCGCAGCTCCCGAGCAAGTGCCTGGATTGATAACATCTGTTCAAGAGAGTTTGGATGGAGCCAAACAGGGAATCGGCAAAACAAGTGTTCCATTTAACAAGTTATTACGCAATCCCGTGCTGTGGACAGGAGTTGCATTAGCGGCACTTCAGCAACTATCGGGGATCAATGTAATTTTCTACTATGGAGCTGTTCTTTGGCAGGCGACAGGATTTACCGAGTCAGATGCCTTAATGATCAACGTTGCCAGTGGCGTTATCAATGTGTGTTCGACTTTTGGCGCCATTGCACTTGTGGACAAGATCGGTAGAAAACCTCTTCTGATTTCGGGCGCGTTACTCATGTTTATAACCTTGGGAACCGTGGCCGTAGTATTTTCTCAGGCCGACATAGGCGGGGACAACCAGCTTGTACTCACCAAAGCGCAGGGAGTAATCGCCCTCGTATCCGCAAATCTTTATATATTTGCATTTGGCACTACATGGGGACCGTGTGTGTGGGTTGTGCTAAGTGAAATATTCTCCAATCAAATGCGCGGTGTCGCTATGGCATCTGCGACGTTTGTATTGTGGATGACTAACTTCGCTATTACCATGACATTCCCAGGGCTGTTGCGTAACTTGGGACTGACGGGAACCTATTTTCTCTATTCATTGTTTGCCCTGATCTCTTTCTTTTTTGTGCTCAAATTTATTCGGGAAACCAAAGGGCGCTCTTTGGAGGCGATATAGTGCTCTTCTAGTGTTCTTAACTCATCAATCGCCGCTTTCAGTTCACCTAACCTAAAAACTTGAGCAACTATGGAATCACTCTTCTACCTGTTCAAACTACCGATCGATTTACTCTTGATCGCTGCGGCTACTCTATTAGTTGCGCTTCAGTTCCTTCCAGGTTTGATGAGGAGATGGTGCCAAAGCCCGTCTACCTAGGATTGATCAATGCATTCACAAGAGGAAAGTAATCACATTAAAAATATACTATGAAAGAGCAGAACTACCGCCTATCCATTTGCCTAGGGCTTCTTTGTCTGGTTCTCAATCACACGCTATTACGTGCGGAGAGTCGCCCAAACATCTTGTTTATTATGTCAGACGATCATGCGAACAAGGCCATCAGCGCTTACGATGATTCTCTTGTAAACACGCCAAACATAGATCGTCTGGCAAACGAGGGAGCGCTATTTGAAAACGCGTTTGTGACCAATGCCATTTGTGGTCCAAGTCGAGCTGTAATCTTGACTGGAAAGCACTCTCACCTCAATGGCATGAAGACCAATAGGGATGAATTTGATGGTAGCCAGGTGACCTTTCCCAAACTTCTTCGGCATAATAATTACCAGACAGCTGTCATTGGAAAGTGGCACCTGAAAACAAACCCGACGGGATTTGACTATTGGAAAATACTCCCTGGGCAAGGGCACTACTACAACCCAGACATGAAAGATGAAAAAGGTACCGCTACTCATCCGGGCTATGTGACAGATGTTATTACAGACGAATCAATAAGTTGGTTGAAACAACGGGATAGTGAGAAGCCGTTTTTCCTAATGGTTCATCATAAGGCTCCTCATAGAAACTGGATGCCCAACCTGAAATACCTTAATAGATTTGAAGGGCATGAATTTCAAGTACCAGAAAATTTCCATGATGCATACACAGGGCGGAAAAGTCTCGGTAAACAGCAGCTGACCATTAGCAAACACATGGATATTCAATATGATCTTAAAGTCCCTTGTGAAACCTGCGTCCCCGCTGAGGTCAATCGTCGGGCTGAGGGAGCAATGAGAAAGGCATTGGATCGAATGACCTCGGAACAACTCGAACAATGGGAAGAAGGATACCGATCAGAATATCAATCATTCGAAACATTAGAAAAATCGGACCGGGCATTTGATGAATGGAAGCTGCAGCGGTATCTGGAGGATTACTTGAGATGCATCATATCTGTCGATGAGAGCGTGGGGGCGCTGCTTCAATTCCTTGATGAAGAAGGTTTATCAGAAAATACTTTGGTCATCTATACGTCAGACCAAGGATTCTTTCTTGGAGAGCATGGAATATTTGACAAAAGGTATATGTATGAGGAGTCATTACGCACTCCACTACTTATGCGCCTTCCTGGAAAAATTGATTCTGAGACAATCGTCAGTGAATTGGTTCAAAACCTTGATTTTGCATCTACTTTTCTCGATTTCTCAGGTGTAGCTATACCAGATGATTTTCAAGGCAAGTCCTTGAAGCCTCTTATCGAAGGCGATACTAGTGAGAAGTGGCGGGAATCCATTTATTATCATTTTTCAGAAGAGGGATGGGGGGTGGATAGTCACTTTGGTGTGCGAACATCTGATTTTAAATTGATTCACTTTTATTCAGATACCTTCCAGTGGGAACTATACGATTTAAGGAATGATCCGCAGGAAATGCATAACCTAATTACTGACCCTAACTATGCGGATGTTTTGGCTGATCTAAAAAGACAACTGATTGAGCTCCAAACCCAATATCAGGATTCGGTGGTCTTGCACGAATGAAACACTAATTACGTATAATTAATTAATTTCAAGACGACGGCCCTCCCCGCTTTGAAAACCAAATTACTGGGCCAAGCTCCTTTACCTTGCCCGACACAGGCTCCCCCATCCAATTGCGCCAGCGCTCCTGGGCTAACCACGGCGTGGCTCGCGGAAAGATCCGCGGATTCATCGATCCTCACCGACAAGTCGAACAATCGCAAGCCACCGGAATAAACGTAGTCGTCGGTTCGTTGGGGATTCACGGCAGCGTGACTTTGAGGCGCATGAAGTGCCGGGGAGCATTGGCAATGGGCGTGAGGTCGAGGGCGCGGAGGGTCTGTGTGGCGGTGTCTTCGCTGAGGAGGGTTTGCTCGATGAAGGCGGGGCCACTTTGCCATAGGCTCAAATCGGACGAGACTTCGGGCGTGAAGACCACGTCGGAGGCGGCCCGGTTCTTGTTGAAAGTGAGGGTGAGGGAGCCGCTGTTGATGGCTCCGGTGGGCAGGTCGTTGATGTCAGCAGTCTTGGGCGGCAGGCCAAGCGCGTATTCGAGAAGGTTGGCCAGCCCGTCGCCATCGGGATCGGCCTGCGGGCCGCTGATGGCGAGATTGGCTCGTTCAATAGGGCTGAAGTTGGGTACCTGCCACGAGGCGAAGACGGCCGCGTAAGACACGTCGGCATGGGTCATCGCCGCTTCGTCAGCCTCGGTGATCGCACCGCGCTTATACAGCGAAACGACGTTCGGGTAGGCGATGCCCGTATTGATTCCCAACCATGTTCCCCTGAGCGTATCGCCGCTGGCGGTGAGCCGGTCGGTTTGCGGTGCGATCAAGGTCGCCAGCACCCGATCGGACTCGATGAATTCGACGACGCCATGACTCTGCACGGCATTGCGCAGCGCGCCATGACCAAACAGCGCGACGTTGGTGACATGGTCGAACCTTAGCACCACGCTCTTGTCTTCCCAGCCGTCGATTCCGCTGTATTCGCTCTTCACGGAATAAATGCGCACGTTACTCGTGTTTTCGAATTCGACATAGGCATCGGTACCCATGGGGTGCTCGGGATTCAGCCCGTAGAACCACAGGGGCTCGGTCGTGCCTTCGGCTTTGAGAATGCGGAAGTCGGCATGTTGCGACGTAAAGTGTTTGATCGATCCCGTGAAATACCAGCGGCCCCCTCCCGAGTTGCGAACGCGTAGGAGGCTGTGCGGGTTGGTGGCGCGACGGTTCTTGGGCTTCGTCAGCCTCGGGGCGCGGTAAACCTGGCCGATATGGACCATGGAGTTGCGGCCCGCCTGCCAGTCCAGGGCCACGAACCAATCGTTGGCCAGTTCGGTGGCGTTTACGCCGATGCTCAGGTCTCCCAGATAGGTGGTGGCGGTGGCGTCGTTGACCGTGGCGAGCATAGGCGTCTCGCTGGTCGGATTCCAGCTCGACTGGACTTCGATCCGGGTCAGATTCCGGTCGGCGCCGTAGAGGATCGTGTCCTTTCGGAGCGTGATCGTGTCATCGATGAGATAGATGCCCTTGCGCAAAAAAACCTTCCGGTGGCTGTCGATCACGGCCTGCAGCGCGGCGCTCGACACATTGCCTGGCACGATGCCCGCAGTGAAGGCGTCAAAGGCGTCGGCATCGTCCACCGAGGGCAGCGCGGTCCAGACGTGGCGGCTTATCAGATCGGCGGGTGGGGCCGGCGCATTATTGCTGATCGAGTAAACTTCACCGTTGTTTAACGGATCCGGGAACCGCGTCGGCGTGCCGTCAATCAGATCCGAGGAAATCTTGCCGACGTTAATCAGGGACTGGTTGCAATAGCTGTATTCGTTGATGAGTTTCCAGGCGCCCGTGCCGGTGACGGCGGCGTTGGTGGCGCTCTTGACCAGCCGGTCACCTCCGGTGACGTAAACGTTGCAGGCATAGAAATTTTTTCCGTCGCCGTTTCGGTTGTCGATTGCCGCGACTGTTGGAGCTCCACCGAGGCGGATGGTGCCGTCGATGAAATGCAGGGCGGCGAAATTAGCCTGGTTGAACCCATTATCTGTGGTCACGGCGGCATGGGTCGAGCCGGGCGAGGTGACAATTTCGAAGCCGACGAATGTCAGCGGAGTAAAGGTTTGGTGACGCACCGCGCTGATCGTCTGGTTCTTAAGCACGGCTCCGGCGATGACACTGCTCGACGAGCCGGCGCCAACCGTATCGATGCCGTAGCGGCCGCCCTCAATCTCGATGTTCACCACGCCCGTCCCGGAGTGGGGCAAGCCGCAAAGTCCACTGAAGGCTCCCGTGGCGGTGATCTTCACATTTTCGATGGAACTGTTCTGCGCATTGTTAAAGTAAAGACCGATGGCCCCGGCATTGCCGCCGCAGTCCAAATCCACATCCCGCAGCATCTGATGGTAACCCTGGCCGGAGTTTTCATTGCCCGAATCGTCTTTGTCCAAGTTCTTGAATTCCAACAGTGGTTTCAGGTTGTCCGGATCGTCAAAACCCGCAGCGCCGGACGCCAGCTTGATCAAAGGGCGGCTCCCTTTCGTGGAGCCGACGATGGCTATATGGTTGCGCGGCGTCGCGAAATCATCCGTTACGCCGTCCCAGCCCGATTTCGTGATGGCCGTGAGCGTATTGTTGACGAGGTAAGTGCCGGCGGGAAAGTAGGCGATCAGGTTGTTCGCATAGGCATCGTCGATGGCCTCGTTCAAGCCAGCGGTCGTGGAGGCCACGTTGGTCCCGTTGTTGAAAACTCCGGGATAATTGGTGACCACCAGATAACCCTTGGCATAGAGCGGGTCGCTCATGGCGGTGGGAGGGATCGCGGCATGCGCGCGGGGGAGGACGGTTCCGAACAGCGCGAGCAGCAGGAACAGCAAGCGGAAGCCACCCGTGAGGGCGGAGGGAAAGTACGCACGGCGGAGGGTGACAGGGCGCGCCATCATGGGACTTGGTTCAACGGAGTAGACATTAGCCACGCCCAGGTATCCGCCCACAGTCCAGCGCCCAACATGAACAAGAGAATCACGTGTATGAAGAACACGCTGCGATAGCAACGAAGTTGCGGCATTATTGGCTAGATATGGTTGTAGTTTTTTGGGCATAAGTTCGATGTTCTACTCTCTATATTACTCTTGAATGTAACATTGATTAAAAGAAATTTCGATCCCCTGCAAATGGTCGATAAGAAAATTATTATATACTGTTACAGATGAAATATTATTGAGATGATTAATCACTCCCTCTTCTTAGTATAATAATTGATAGCTCATTCCGCCTCACCTGGATATTCTCTTTAATTTCCCAAAGCTCCACAAACCAACCGAAGTTACTGGAACGCATTTTCGCTGTGATTTCAAAATTATTTATTTTCTCATCAGCTGTCAGAATCTTAGTTCTATTGCGACGAATAAATTCATTCGCGCCCTCATACAATGGCGCTTCCTCAAAATCTAGAATCTTCCCCCTTCCAAGAAAACTCGCGATCAATCGCCTCGAAAGGAACCATTTCAAATAGAGCATCTTCTGTTGTATCAGTTCTTGAGACTGAGGAACGCTGGCCCGCACGCCGACTTCCCTGCTTTGGTAGTTAGTTCAGCCTCTTAAATAAACTGGAGAGCTCCAAGCCCATTGATCATTTTTCTGCCGAACGCGGACGTAGTAAACATCGTCATTTCCTCCTATATCTACAAACGAAAAACGCCAACGAAACTCATGTGGCCGAGGCGCGCGGTGAAAACGATAGCAAGGGGAATCCATCCCGTTCATGTCACCGGTACGGGCTCCTTCCAGAAGCCACTTCAGCGGCACATGCTTCTTCTGTCCATTAAGATTGGCAGTTATAAAAGCATTTTCCGAAGTTCGAACAGCTAGGCACATACCCTGCGAAGTATTGGTTGAATTGTTTGGGTTCCCGCGAGTGACCGTTTGAAAAGCAACCTTACGGTCAGATGGCTGAGTCCAATGACTTTCGTAATAATTTCCATCGTCGGTAGCTCCAATCGGTGAAACAACCGTGCGACCCCTAAATCTAGGTTCAACACGAGTAATTTTTCCTTCGGAAAGTTCCAGGTCTACATCCCACTCGAAATACCCGTTTTGCTTACCCCATCCCAACTCTAAAAATACTAACGTATCTATTTCGCTGCCAGTGTTTACTGATTCGGATACATCAAGTTGTGAATATCGACGAAACAGCTTATTATTTTTGATTATGTCGACTGAATCAATGGCTCCGGCACCTTCGACTGAAATGTTCAATTGTCGATGAGCAGTCCTCGCGATACAAGCCCCCATCGGATTACCGTTTAGCGCAAACTCAAGGCGAATACGATCACCGGTCAGAGCATACATCCTCCGTTCTCTTAGGGCAGCCCAGATATCATCGCGATTCCGTCCGTCCGCCCATAAGCCGGTCACACCGGAACCATAGCTACCGGGATGCGCACTATGATGATCCGTGCCACCGGAAAATCCGAAGACATGACCTTGAGCCAAACCGTATTGGACCGTGCTCTCCCAATCCGAGCCTCCCATACTATGAAGAAAAGGCCGCGTATTCTCGTTCTCTTCAGAACAGCCATGCATGGAAATGATTTCAACGAAGGGCGCCCAAGCAGGATCGAAGGTATTCCAGTTAATGCCACGAGTGCCCCGGCGGTAGGCAAGATGATGCGGGTAAGCGATGATTTCAGTTCCTTGTTCCTGAAACGCTGCCAAACGCTTATGAAGATCGGGAATACTGTCTGCGTAAATGATCTCACCACTCATATGTTTGTAGAGAATAGTGCGATCGCCATCTGCGTTGGAATGGATCTCAAAGCCAGGGAAAACGACAAATCGTCCTTTCTCGTCATACTGCTTCAGAGTAGCCATCATTTCTTCCCAACTGGCTTTAAGCTTGGCGAAGCCTTCCAGATGAAAATCAATGAT
>JAJFLS010000234.1 GCA_021772595.1 Opitutales bacterium | reverse complement strand
GGTCACAGTTCCCTCGCATCTGCCGGATGTACCCGGAATACGGGTACCGCTGTCCCACTATTACAATTCAACCAAGCGAATGGACGATACGTTCGGAAAAGTAATGCAGGCTCTCGACGAGTCCGGCTTTCGCGAGAATACGCTTATCGTCTTTCTGTCAGACAACGGAATGGCCACGCCGTTCGCTAAATGCAATACGTACTTAGCCAGCACGCGAACGCCGTTGCTCGTGCAGTGGCCGGGCGTCGTGAAGGCTGGAGTGCAGAATGATAGTCTGGCCGCCGGAGTGGATTTTTTTCCCACTGTACTCGATGCGTTGGGGATGGAGCCTCTCAAAAAGACGGATGGCCGATCGCTTCTTTCCGTTTTCAACGGCGAAGCCAGTGATTCCGGTCGCGACTACGTTTTCACGCAGATTGACTCGAAAGTCGATGGCGCGGCGATCCCGATGCGCTGCATTCAGAATAAGAAGTATGGATACATCTATAATATGTGGCGTCGCGATGGATACTATTATAGAAACAACAACGAGCAAGCGGTTATGAGAACGATGGAGGCCGCAGCGGAGGGAGATCCAGCGGTTTTGGCCCGAGTGAATATGTACCGTTACCGGGAAGTCGAAGAGCTCTACGATCTGGAGAATGATCCCGGATGTCTCAACAACCTCGCGGATTCGCCGGAATTCAAAACTCAGTTGCAAGCGATGCGAAAGAATATCGGTAATCGAATGAAATCGAGCGGCGATCCCTTGTTGCGAGCCTACCGAAATCGCGGCAATCCGAAGATCGTGGAGGATGAATTCAACCGAATCTACCCGGACCACAATCCCGTGATAAAAAGAGCCGCCTGGGAAAAGCATTGATTGAGAATTTACGGTAGAATGACTTAGCGCTCTACGGCGGCATCGATCTCTCTTAGATTTGCAGTTCTCTTAGTCCCAACCTTAACCCCTGATTTTATTTTGTTTTCGCGCCGTGATATTCTAAAACTGCTAGCGGTTTCGCCCGTGCTAACGCTCGTCGCAAGCGGCGATAATCTGGCATTCAAGGTCCCTGTCAAAAAGCAGGGCTCTGGGCCGCGACTGTTTTTTTCTGCGGAAGACCTTCCGCGCTTGCGGCGGAATTTTTCGAAGGACACTCGGTTCGCGGAGCTGCGAGAGAATATGCTCGCTCTGGACCGTGACGCGGAGCGGACGTTTCTCCGCTCGGAGGTAAACCTGACCGGGCACCGGAGCGATATTCGACGGGTTGGCGAGACGGCGCAAGAAATGGCTTTTTTGTATCTGATGACTGGTGACAGGGATGCGGCCGAGCTTTCTGTAGAGTCCGCTCGCACGCTCATGCGTTTTCCGTACTGGGACTTTTTTCTGGAGGGCGGAGACAAGGTCGTGGGAGTGCAACGCGCGCCAGCTGCAACCATCGCGGTTTCTTGCGCGATTGATTGGCTCGGCGATTACGTGGCTTCCAAAGAGCGCCAGTCTTGGCTGAGCGTGATCGGGGAGCGCGGATGCGAGCCGTGCTACGTCGGACTCCACAATGTCCGTCATCCGCGCGAGACGATCGGGTGGTCCATCAATCCGGAAAGCGACTACTACTCCGAGCGATCGGCTTTTCCTAACGATAGCACGCGTCGTCCGGAAATCACGCAAACCATCAATCTTCGCGCGGCCCCGGCGGGAGCCTTGGCGATCGGCTCGGCCGCGATTGGAGCGTGGGGCGAAGCGAATCCTGAAATGGAACGCTGGTTGGAAATGGCGATTTTCAGCATGGAGGTATTCGAAGATGTCTACATGCCCGATGGCTCGTACGGGGAAGGCTTGCACTACGGGAACTACACTTCCGAAAGCATTTTTTTCGCACTCGCGGCTCTCAAGCAGACCGGAGTGATGGATCTGGGCTCGGGAATCAATTGGGTCGGAAATGTCCGATTCATGCTCAACATGAGTATGGCCACCGCGGAGAATCCGTACGAGGTGGTCAATATTGGCGACAATGGCAGGTATCGTGACGCGGCTAGAAGTTCTCGTCCCGAATACCGTTCGGCGCTTCCGTTCTGGGCGGCTCGCGAGTTTCGAGATGGCGCGGCGCAATGGTTCGGCGACAACCTCGGGGCGCAGCACAGCTTCTGGTCGCTGATTTTCTTTGATGATTCCGTGCCTGCGATTCCGCCGGCCGAGACGGTGAAGACTTGGTATTCCGATCTCGATTGGGTGGTTGCTCGTACCGGCTACAAAGCCGACGATTTAGTGGTCAGTTTACGCAGCGGCGTCGGATGGAATCACGAGCATGCGGATCGCAACAGTCTAATCGTCAAATGCTACCGGGAGCAGCTAATCGTCGATCCGGTCCGGCCGCCCTACGCGTTTTCAGACCCGTCATGGATGATGCGTACGACGGCAGGGCATAGCGCGATCCTGATCGATGGCGAAGGCCACCTTTATCATAATGGCGTGGAGGGAACGAACTCGACAATCGCCCAGGCGCGAATCGTCGACCGAGGCGAGGGCAGCGGCTATTCGTATTTCACCAGCGATGCGACTCACGCGTATCGAGTGGCCAATGTGGAGGTACAAAGCGTGGTTCGTTCGATTATCGTTTTCTTTGATTTGCCTGCCGTCGTAGTGGTCGATCGCGTCTCCAAATGGAAGACGCCGTCCAAAATCGAGGCTCGGTTTTTCGGAGACAATTGGGATGGAGCTTGCGAGCTGAGCACGGGAAATGATCACTTCGAGATTCGGCGCCCCGGAGGATTCGCTCAGGCTCGAACGTTTTGTAGAGACACGTTTTCTGTGGAAACGGATCGTCTGCCTATTCCCGAAGATAGAGCGGTCAAACATCCATTTGTATCAGTGAAAAGCGAGCCCACTATGGCGACGACAATTGTCACGGCGTTATGTCTTGGTCGTAGCGAAGATCCGACTACGGAGATCACGTTCACATCATCGACGGACGATATTGGTGTGGCTCTCAAGGCTGTAACTGCTTCCGCCAGCTGTAGGATATTGGATACGGAGTTAGTACCTGCAATTCAAATATAGGATCCCGGGGGCTTGGTGGGCGTTGAAAATGAATGATTAAGCTTCATTTTCTTGTAGGGGTGTCGCTTGCGGCGATCCGCGTCGGTTGAGAATTGAGCTGCTTCTGCGGTCGGCGCAAGCGACGCCCCTACGATTCCGACTTTTTTAACACCCTCCATGCCTCTTTTGCTCCGTGGTTAAAATGAAACCGACGGCTTACTGCTGGTTAAAGCCCGTGTATCGCTTTTACGATTACGTCGCAGGCTTGGTCGATGGCAGTTTGTTCGTGGGCGGTGGAGATGAAATTGGCTTCGTATTTTGAGGGGGGAAGGTAGACACCGTTGTCGAGGCAGGTGTGGAAGAATTTGTTGAAGCGGTCCGTGTCAGTGGCGATAGCGTCGTCGAGATTTTCTACGGTTTCCTCGGCGAAGTAGATGCAGAACATCGAAGCGACTTGCGGGACTTGGATGGGTAGGCCGGTTTCCTGGGCTGCAGTTGTTACGGCGTCTTGGACTTGCTGGCCCATTTTCTCGAGGCGGTCGTAGATGTCGCTTTCCTGGAGCATGCGGAGGGAGGCGATGCCGGCGGCCATGGCGAGCGGGTTGCCGCTTAGGGTGCCGGCTTGGTAGACGGGGCCGAGCGGGGCGAGGAAGTCCATGATCTCGGCTTTGCCGCCGAGGGCTCCGACTGGGAGTCCGCCGCCGATTATTTTTCCGAGGGCGGTGAGGTCGGGAGTGATGGCGTCGCGTTGTTGTACCCCGCCTGCGGATACGCGGAAGCCGGTCATGACTTCATCGAAAATAAGAACGGAGCCATGTTTCGAGCATAGGTCGCGCAGGCTTTGCAAGTAGCCTTCTTTGGGCATGATAAGTCCGACGTTGGCGGGATAGGGTTCGAGGATGACGGCGGCGAGCTGGTCGCCGAATTCCTGGAAGGCCACTTCGAGGGCTTGGCTATCGTTGAAAGGAAGGACGATCGTTTCTTGTGCGAAGCTGTCGGGGATTCCGGCGCTATCGGGGTTGCCGAGGGTGAGGGCACCGGAGCCAGCCTTTATGAGGAGGGAATCGACGTGGCCATGATAGCAGCCGGCGAATTTGATGATCTTGTCGCGTCCGGTGTAGCCGCGGGCGAGACGGATGGCGGTCATGGTCGCTTCGGTGCCGCTGTTGACCATGCGGACTTTTTCGACCGATGGGACGAGCTCGACAATGAGCTCGGCCATCTCGATTTCGTAGGGATTGGGCGTGCCGAAGCTCGTCCCTTTTTCGAGTGCTTTGGCGATGGCGTCACGGATGACGGGATTATTGTGGCCGTGAATGGCGGGGCCCCAAGTGCAAACGAAGTCGATGAGCTCTCGGTCGTCGACTGTGGTTAGAGTGGCGCCTCGGGCCTTTTTTGTGAAGAAGGGCGTGCCGCCGACTGAGCGGAAGGCACGGACGGGAGAATTCACGCCGCCCGGCATGAGTTGTTGAGCGCGTTGGAAAAGATCGTTGGAGGAGGAAGGCATGGAGAAGGCTTTTAGGTGGTAGGTGTTTAGGTTTGTAGGAGGATTAGGTTGATGGTCTGTAGCGGACGAGTTGAGGCTATGGACTAAATAGCTACATGCTAAACAGCTGGCGCTTTCCGCGCCGCCTACGATATATATTTCTGAACAATTGGGATTCGGCGGCCGACGCCGAAAGCTAGGGGGGTGAGTTTTAGGCCGGGGGCGGCTTGTTTGCGTTTGTATTCGTTTAGATCGACTTTGCGTATGATGTCTTTGACTACGTCGGGTTCGTAGCCGAGGGCGATAATGTCTTTGGTGGAAAGCCCTTCTTCGACGTAGGTTTTGAGGATGCCGTCGAGGATGTCGTAGGGCGGAAGGCTGTCTTCGTCTTTCTGGTCTGGCCGGAGTTCAGCGGAGGGCGGTTTTTCGATGGTGTTGACGGGAATGATCTCGCGATCGCGATTCATGTGTCGGGCCAATTCGAATACTTTAATTTTCGGCAAGTCGGAGATGACAGCGAGGCCTCCGCACATGTCGCCGTAGAGTGTGCAATAGCCGACGGAAAGCTCGCTCTTGTTTCCGGTGGTGAGCAGGAGCGCTCCGAACTTGTTGGAGAGCGCCATAAGGAGGAGACCGCGGGCGCGAGCTTGTATGTTTTCTTCGGTGACATCGCGACTGGAGTCTCCGATAAGCGGGGCGAGGGCGGCTTCGGATTCCTTGACCACGTCGGCGATGGGAATCATGTGGAATTCGATGTCGAGATTTTCGGCGAGGTCGCGAGCGTCGTTCTTGCTGTGGTCGGATGAAATCTCGGAGGGCAAGGCGATGCCGGTCACGTTTTCCTTGCCGAGCGCTTTTACGGCGATGGTGGCGGTGACGGCGGAGTCGATGCCGCCGCTGAGGCCGAGGAGCGCTTTTTTGAAGCCACTTTTATGCACGTAATCGCGAAGGCCTAACACGAGCGCATCTTCGATGTCCTGCATTTCGGGTTGCTCGAAGGTCGAGGCAATTTCGTTATTGGAATTCAGGTCGATGACGCGGCAGTCTTCTGCGAATCCGGCGAGTCCGGCGATGATTTCGCCTTGGGGGTTGGAGGCCATGCTGCGGCCGTCGAAGACGAGTTCGTCATTTCCGCCGATCGCGTTGACGTAGACCGTGGGACAGCCGATCGCGGTGGCGGTGTCGGCGATCAGCTTTTGGCGCTGGATCGATTTGTCGATGTGCCAAGGGCTAGCGGAGAGGTTGAAGTGCAGGTCGAGCGATTGAGGCTTCAGTGTCTCGATGGGGGCGACGGTGTAGCGGCGACTGCTGGAGATTTCGGGATGGGTCCAAATGTCTTCGCAGATCGTTACGGCGATTTTTCGGCCTTCGTATTCGAAAACTGTGGGCTCCTGCGCGGCCTCGAAGTAGCGGTCTTCATCGAAGACGTCGTAGGTGGGGAGGAGGCATTTCCGGGAAACGTGTTGGATCTTGCCGTCGAAGCAAACGGCGGCGGCATTGTAGAAATGGCGGCCGGAATCGTTTTCATTGATGTGTACGAATCCGAAAATGGCAGGGGTACCGGTGATGCGGGCGGCGATGCGTTTGGCGGTCGCGATATTGTCCGGCACGAAGTTCTGCTTGAAAAGGAGGTCTCGGGGCGGGTAGCCGGTGACCACGAGTTCGGGGAAGACGACCCAATCGGCGCCTTGAGCGGCGAGGTCTTGATAGGCGTCCACGATGCGAGCTTCGTTGTTTTGAAGGTCGCCTACGGTGGTGTTTATCTGGGCTAAGCCGATTTTCATACGGAAGCTTTCGAAGAGAACAAGTGGGGAGTTAAAGGGCAAGGATTAGAATTAGGTGTTAGGTTTTGGGGATGAGGTTATTGGTTGGAGCAATTGTAGAAGCCTGCTTGCAGGCGATTTCGGGACCAGGGGAATGGCGTGGAGAATCGCCTGCAAGCAGGCTCCTACACTTGGCTCCCTGTAGCCGCGATCGTTGATCGCGGTTTGTCGACAATGAATATTCCGCGATCAGCGATCGCGGCTACAGTAGCTAGCTTCGAAACTTGAAAGTCGGGGTTGCCTTGAGGGGGAGGCGATCTATTTAGGTTCGGGATGAATCATTGGAGGAAATGCAGTCTGCTGATCGGGTGTTTGGCTATCGCTTTTGGGGTGATTTCGGGGCGTTGCGAAGTGATCAATCTGACCATCGCAGAGGCGCTGGAAATGGTGGAGGAAGGTAATCTCGATTTGCGGGCAGGCCTCGAGCAAGTAGAACAGTCCCGCCAATTCGCGCTGCGCGACCGTTCGTCGACGCGGCCTTCGGTGAACCTCCAAGCTTCGCAAGGGCGAGCGATGTCGTCGTTCGGGATTCCTGATTTCGATACGGGCGAGGGCTTCGTGGATTCGATCCACTTCAACAGTTTCGACGCGAAGATCGTGGCGCAGTACGAGTTTTTCAATCCGGTTTCGATAGCCACCTATCTCGCGGCGAAGCAGGGAGTCGAAGTGGCGAAGCTCGAATACGAAACGGCGGTGCAGGATATTTTGGAGGCGACGGCGCAGCTTTGCTTGTCACATATGCGAAATCTCGAACGGATGCGGGTGATCGAATCGAATATAGAGCGGGTCCAGGTTGCGCTCGATCAGGCGAATGCTTTCTACGAATCGGGGGTCGGTCCGAAAATCGATCAGACGAGAGCCCGGGCTCAGCTCGCGCTGGAGAAGCAATCTAAACTTCAGCAGGAAACGGCGATCGCGGAATCGGGCTACGCTATCAAGCGGATTTTGAACAAGCCGCTCGAATCGGAGCTGGATTTGTCGGCGTCTCCGATTCCCGACTCCGTGTCGCAGGGTCCGGAAGTTCTGGCGGAGCAAGCGGTTGAAGGACGTCCCGAGTACCGTCAGGCGGAGAATCAGCTGAGAAGAAATGTCCTCGAAACGAAAGCGGCGAACTTCAAACGCTTGCCTTCGCTTGGGCTTCAAGGCGAGTGGGGCTACATCGGCGAAGAGTTGCTAGACGGAGATGAGCAAGAGAACTGGCGAGTGGGAATCGGAGTATCGGTTCCGATATTCGAGAGCGGAAACATCAAGGCGGAAAAACATCTGGCGAAATCGCGCTTGAGAGAACAGGAATACCGTATTCAGTCGATGAAGACAATGATCGAATCGGAGACACGTATCGCGTATCGAGATACGGACTCGCGTTCGGCGCAGGTCGAGGCTGCTGAGCTGAGTTTGGAGCTGGCTGTGGAAGAGTTGGAGTTGGCGCGGATCCGTTACGAAGAGGGACTGGGAGACAATCGGGAATTGATCGAAGCGCAAAGCAAGCTGGCGGACGCGAACGACAATGTCGTGGAGGCGAAGTATCAGCACGGCCTGGCTCGATTGAAACTGTATCGGTCTCTTGGGGACGTGAGAGGATTTTTGGAGTAGGGTAAATATGCTTTTTGATCCTCTAGGGGTGGAAATTTTTAATCACAGATTGCGCAGAGATCGCAGATGCTTGAGTAGAAATATGATTACTTTTCAAATGGCCGCGGATTATGGACGAGGTTTTTGCGGAAATGGATATCGCGGGGTAAACCCGCTCCTACAAAGAACACGCAAATTTGTAGGAGCGGGTTTACCCCGCGATCCACAGTTGCATATTGGGGCCGAAAAACAATGACTGACTTGATTCTCGCTTCGGCCTCACCTCGACGGAAGGAACTGCTAGATCGGCTCGGCGTTTCGTTCGAGATTATCCCGGCTGAGGTCGAGGAGGATAACGATGGGGACCTCGATCCGGAGGCGATGGTGCGAGCCAATGCGGAGTTGAAGGCGAGTTGGGTCGCGTCGAAGCATCCGGATCGATTTGCGCTCGGATCCGATACGACCGTGCACATCGATGGGAAGGTGCTTAACAAGCCAGTCGATTTGGATGATGCGAAACGGATGCTCAAGCGACTGTCGAGGCGTACCCATTTCGTCTATACGGGCGTTTCGCTACAATGCGTTTCAAAGGGCGTGCGTGAGACGTTAGGAGTTCGGAGCGAAGTGACGTTCAACGCGTTGGACGACGCGACGATCGATCGTTATTTCAAACTCGTAAATCCCCTGGACAAGGCGGGCGCTTACGGGATTCAGGAAGGCGCCGGAATCATTATCAAATCCTTCGAGGGCTCACATTCGAACATCATGGGGTTGCCAATTGATGAAACAAAGGCGATGCTTGCGCGTCATAAGTTGATTTGACGAGCGAGATGAGCGATATCGATCAGGAGATTACTGGTAAAAGGCGCCGGACCGAACGGGAGGGTCCGCTGCTTGAAATCCTGGTCGACCGTCGCGCTCTCACCCGGAAATCGCTCATAGCAGGACTGGTCGGGACGCTTCTGTTTCATTTGATAGGCTTTTTCGGTATTCCGACGGATGTTTTCACGACCGAGAAATCGACTGTCAATGATCCCTACAAGGAGTTCGAAGTTGAGTTGATGGCTCCCGAGGAAGAAGAGCCCGAGCAGGTCTACACGCAGACGAATCCGGATGCGCCGGAGAACGAGCCGGATCAGACGAACAACTTCGCTGCTCGCAGCCAGCAAGCGGCTCAAGAGGAATTACCCGAAAAGATAGACCCCGAGAATCGACCCTCGTCGGAGAGCGACGACGATATCGAGACCAACCAGTTTATCACAGGCGACTTGAGCCCTCCTGAATTCTCGCCTCCGCCTTCGCCGCAGAATCCACAGCAAGAGGAGCAGGAAGCCGTTCAGGAAACGCCGCTTCTAGTCCCGCAGTTGCAGACTCTGCCTTTGATCAAAGCGATTCCGATTCCCGGGGCGCAGGAGGAGGAAGATCCCGATGAGACAGGTTTGGCAGAAGTCAAATACGACGAAACCGAGGCGCCGACCAATGTGAACGAACGCATCGACGGGGAAGCTGAAGAAGGGGAAGAGAAAGAGCAGGAAGCGGCGACGACTCAGCCGCTCGTCGTTCCGCAGAACTCTCAGGTCGTTTCGGAACAGTCGGATCCGTCGCCGCGCCCGCGCCCGCGCCTGCCGAAAGTCGCGCCCGGCCCGACTGCTAATCGAGCTCCTGGAGTGTCGAAAACTGGGAGAATCGCGGTGGACGCGAAGTTCAGCGAATTCGGCGAGTACATGGAGCGATTCATCGAGACGGTGAGCGTGCGCTGGAACGCGCTTGCGGATGATGCCGCCGGAAAGGAAGGCAACAGCAAGGTGTATCTCCAATTTACTCTGAACAAGGATGGCTACATCACGAATCTGGAAACGAAATTTCCCCAAACGACCGCGAAAGTGATCGGAATCTACATGTGCCGGACGGCAGTGGAGGAGGGCGCTCCGTACGGCCCGTGGACTCAAGAGATGGTGGAAGTCTTTGGAGACGACGAAGTGATCAAGTTTTCGTTCCATTACTATTGAGCGGCGGCTGGGTAGTGGATTCTTGGCTGCGAGAACTAGGGTGAATGACGGGGTTTCTGTAGTTGCCGCGATTGCTGATCGCGATTCGTGCGATTGATATTCCGCGATCAGCGATCGCGGCTACAGGAAGTTCAAGGCAAACGGCGGAACAAAAAGTTCGCAATTCATGTTTCACCGATTTTGTTTGGCCTAGATTTGTTAGCCCAGTTTTTGAATATGACCATCTATACGAAGCGTTTTTTCCTGTGTATATCTTTACTCGCCTTAGTCGTGGGCCCTGTTTCGAGCCTGCTGTCGGCCCAGGAAAAGCAAAAGCCAACGATTTGGGAGGAGCGGGCGGCCGAGCGTTTGAAGCTGCTTATTTCCAAACAGCAGATGGCTATCAGCCAGGCTCAGCCGACCAAATCGAGCGTAGTGCTCAAGAAGCGCCAGCAAAAACGCCAGTTGAAGCCCAAGAACAAGGGCCGCATTCTCGTCTTTTGGCGTTGCGAGGGATTCATTCACACCTCGATTCCGTCGGCGAATTTCGCGCTCCAGGAGATGTCCCGAAAGGGCAAGCTGTTTTCCGTAGATCTGGCGGACAACTACGACGTGTTCACCAAGAAGAATCTTAAGCGGTACGACGCGATTCTCTTCAACAACACGACCCATTTGAAAATTCCGGAGGAAAAGCAGCGCAAGGCGATCTTGGATTTCGTCAGTGGCGGAAACGGGATCATCGGCATCCACGCGGCGAGCGACAACTTCTACGAGTGGGAGGCCGCGTCGGAATTGATCGGCGGGCAATTCAATGGTCACCCGTGGGGTGGCGGCGGCACCTGGGCCTTCAAGCTCGACGATCCCGATCACATTTTGAACAACGCCTTCGGAGGCAAAGGGTTTTGGCACATGGATGAGATCTACCAGTACAAGCCCAGCAAATTCCAAGGCGAAGACAATCTGCGGATTCTCTTGAGCCTGGATATGAGCAAGCCGGAGGTGAATGCGCGTTTGACAGATCCGAAGCAGGAGAAGAGCAATAGCGCTTATGGCAAAGGGCCGCGAGATGTCCCCGTATCCTGGATACGGGAATATGGTAAAGGCCGTCTATTCTACACGAACCTTGGGCATCGCGAAGAGACTTATACGAACGAGACGATCATGCAGCACGTGTTTGACGGAATCTTGTACGCGCTGGGCAATCTTAAGGCCGACGCGACGCCGACCGCATCGGCAGGACCCATGCGCGCCGCCTTGGCGCCAGAGAAGGAGAGCGAGTAAAAGGGAACCATAATCGCAGGATGGGTAGGGAGGACTGGCTCAGTCCTCCGGGGTGGAAACTTTTTCGGAGGACCGGGCCGGTACTCCCTACCTATTTGGTACTATGGCCGCTCGGAGATCGGCCGCTACCTTAGTATCCAATAATCAGTGTAGGAGCGGGTTTACCCCGCGATAAGGTGGAACGACAAAACGCTGGAAGAGAATTATCGCGGGATAAACCCGCTCCTACATTCAGGATTCCTCTGATTGCTAATTCTGTATCGCGTCGGATGCTCTTTGGGCGATTTTGCGGAAGCCGCTTTTCGCGTGTCCGAGCTTGCTGAAGAAGCCGCCGACTTGTTTCATTTTGCCGGTTTCGTAGCTCGAGTACGCTAGCAATCTTTCGCGACTCGCGGCGTCCAGGATTTCGATTTCGACGCTGACTCCGCCATTGTCGAGCGGGACCGCTAGAATGGATGTTACCGTGTTCATGCCGACGTTTACGGTGTTGATGTCGGTAATCGCGGCTCGAATACAGAGCTTTTCTTGGCCAGAGGCGTCCGATGGAGCCAAGCGAGAGGCGAACACTTCTCTGAGGATCTCTTCGGCGTCTGCTTCGAGTTGCGCGATGTCCTCCTTGTCGAAACGCTTGGCTTGTTTCGCGGGGAGGATTGCTTTTACGCTTTCGATTTTAGCGGCGGAAAACCGAGTCCAGTCAATATTCTCAGCGATAAATTCGCGATGGTTCGGGGTCTCCTCGTCCGACTCTAGTTCCTGGTAGTCGGTGAGGAAGCCGGACTGGGTGGTTTCCATTGTCGCGCAGCCTGACAGAATCAGCAGCGCGGCGAAAGCTAAGGTTGATAAATATGGATTTCGAACGCTCATGATTCCAAGTGAGCCTTTAAGGCTTGTAGCAGAGCTTGGTAGATCGGATTGCAGAGCTCGCCCACCGATGAGTCGTCGGGAGATTGGTAATTGGACGACCATTCGACGAAGGTCTGACCGTTTGCGGTCACCGGCGCCACGCGCACTCTGCCGATGTAATCCGATACGGCGTCCTTGGAAACGGGACCGGGGCCGTCGTCGATGCTGTATTCGAAGCTCATCGACGGGTCGTCGAGTTCGAGCAGCGATTCGTGAAAGGCGTTGTTCAGGATCCGCTTAGCGCCGATCTCGTCGGACTGCTTATCGCCGACTTTCACGACGCTTGTGATGATCTCGCTCGCCCAGGACATGTCGTGAAAGTTTCTCAGAGCATTCCAGGCCTCTTCTGGATCAGTGTTGATGACGATCGAGTTGTAGCAATTTCCCATAGTGTAGAAATTTTTGGAATTCAGAGTGTAGGAGGTATTAGGGGCTACGCTCGGGTTGCCGGATCGAATGCGCCGAAATTAGGGATCCGTGCTTCGCCGCTCGAAGAAAGATTTCATGGCCTCAAAAAGGCGCAAGAATTGGCCGCTTCGAGAATTCGATGGAAGTGCTTGAATATCTTTGCGTAAGAAAACTGGCGTTTAGAAACGTGCTTTAAAAAGGCCAGACAATTAGTTGCGTATCTATCGCCCGTTTTTATGAAACTATGAGTTTCATAGAGCGCTGGAGGGCGGTCCTGCTTGATTTTGAATGCTCGATTGATCGCTCTTCCTTTGCCACTTCGCTACGACTCTGGCGAGTTTGGCCACGATTAAGGGCTTTGGCAGAAAATCGTCCATTCCGGCTTCTAGGCAGCGCTGCCGGTACTCCGGAGACGCGTTAGCAGTCACGGCGATAATAGGCGTGTGTTGATCGTGGCCCTCTTGCTTTCGAAGGGCTTTCGCTGCGGCGAAGCCGTCCATGCCGGGCATTCCAATGTCGAGAAGCACGACGCCAAAGTGGTTCTCCTTCGCAAGTTCTAGAGCGCTGAATCCGTCTTTGGCGCAGAAGACGTCGTAGCCCATGCTTTTGACCATGGAAGCCCCAAGCTCTCTGTTTACGGGTTCATCTTCGACCAGAAGAATGGGGAGCTCATTCTCCAGTGATAGAGGAAAGCTTAAAGAGGTTTGATCGACCGAATTCGGCTCTAATTCCACGGGTATCTTGAACCTGAATGAACTGCCTCTACCAGGAGAGCTCTTGCAGTCGATCGAGCCATCCATTGCTTCGACCAGCTTTCTGCAAATGGCCAAACCCAAACCCATGCCGCTGTAACGTCGGCTCAAACTGCCATCTACTTGGGAAAATGATTTAAAGAGTTTATCCATGTCTTTCGGCTCTATCCCAATTCCCGTATCTTGAATTACGATACAGAGTCGACCATGCCCCTCGTCGAGAATCTCGAATCGAGAGCTGACCTTGATGGAGCCGGAATGAGTGAACTTGATCGCGTTGCCAATCAGGTTGAGGAGAATTTGCCGCAATCGTCCCTCGTCTATTTCGATGAAAAGAATCTCATTAGGAAGCCCGATCTTTCCTTCATGATCGTAGGTCAATGTTAGTCCTTTCGCTTCTGCGTCGCCCTTCATTAAGTAGATGAGATCCTGGCAGAATTCCTGAAACGGAATCTTATTGCTAACTAATTGAACATCGCCGCGCTCTATTCGACTGTATTCGAGAATGTCGTCGATCAATCTCAGCAAGAGCGTAGCGGAATGCTTGATGATGTGCAGTTCCTTGGCTTTCTCGCTGTCTTTTTCTGCAAGAAGAAGTTTTTCCGCGTACCCTATAATTGGATTCAAAGGGGTTCGAAGCTCGTGGCTGGTGGTCGCCAGAAATTCGCTCTTCGCAACGGTCGCTGCATTGGCTGCCTCGATCGCTTTCTTTAATTCCTGGTTACGACTATACAAGTCTTCCGTTCGGGCCTCGACTAACTGCTCTAGGCCGATATTGGCTTTTCTTAGTTCTGCGTCACGCAATTGAATCGTGTCTAGCATTGCGTTGAAACTGTCGACTAGTGAGCCGATCTCGTCATCGCAGCGTTTTATCGCCCTCGCGTTGTAGCCTTTTTCCTCGGAAATGTTCCGAGTTACCTCGGCCAATTCTTCGACTGGTTTGGTTAGAAGTTTTTGTAGTCGAGAGGTAAGGATCAGGGTGATCGTCAGTCCACCGATAAGCAAGGCGACTGAAATCCAAAAGCTTTGGGATACGGCCGCTCGTAGCGATCGAGTATCCATTTCAATTAGGATTTTCCCCCGCAGTTCGTTATCGAGAAAGATCTCCTTGGCGAAGAAAAGGCGGTTGCCCGACCATCGATCGCCGAATTCTGTGGGCGCTGGATGTGGGGTGAAGGTTTCCGATCGAGCGAAGTAGACGAATATCTGATCGTCTTTGGTATAGATGCTCACGCTCTCGATGTCAGGTTCGTGCTGGAGAGAGTCTACGTATTTCTTGGCGGTATTGGGATCGTCGAATACTAGAGACGCGATTGAGTTGCTTTCCAATATTCGCGAAAGCGCGCTGAGCTCGTTTACTTTGCGATCGGAAAACGATTTGCTTTCGCGATAGAACGAGATTGAGCAAAGCAGAAGTAAGGTGGCGAGGCTTGAAAGGAGCGTGATTGCCAGAATCTTTTGTGAAACAGGCAAATCTTTGATCTTGGATTTTAGGGTTCTTTTTGACGCGTTCATAGCGAGTCGATTCCGAGTTCGATTAATGTGGAGCTTATTTTGATGCCGTAGCGTTTGGCGTTCGTTGCGCTGACGTAAAATCGAAGGCGATTTTCTCTGAATACGAACTTGATCGCGCCGCCGCTTTGGATGAATCCGTTTTGCTCCCCAACAAGTAGGACGCCTTGATCGCGGCACTCTTCGAATAGTTTGGGCCAATCGTTTTTGTATCCAGGCGCCACATATAGAATGTTTACCTTGTTCAGGATGTCGTAGTCTCCAGGTTGGAGTTGAAGTACATTGAGCGATCGTCCGTCGGTTTTCTTCTTGGCGATTTGGTTGAGGTGGTTGATCAACTCCTTGGAGCCGAGAACGCCAATCGATACTTCCTCGGTATTCAGTGTTCCGTCCCATCGGGCGAAATTCGAAAATCCGACCAGGTAGTTCGCTTTGAGCTCGTTAATCTGAAGCGTTTGTGCGGAGCTTTCTTGCGTAACGGAAAGAATTATGCCGGAGGCCAAGCACGCAGCGACCAACCTAATGTTGCGGAGTTTTAGCATATTTGTCACGCAGCTAGAATTGCGCTGTCGCCTCCAAGTAAACTTCTCGCTTCATTTCAGTCCAATGACCGAAGAAGTCCTTGAGTCTCGCTTCCTGAGTCTTCGAATCTAGAAGGTTGCGTCCGACAAGCGAGAGTTTCAGGATGTCATCGATTTTCCAGGACAAACGCGCATCCAATTGGAAGATGGATGGTTGAATTCCCTTTGGAAAATTATAGCTGTCGGTATAACGAAGCCCCGTATTCAAATTCCAGTCTTCCGCGAAATCAGTTGAAAGATTGAACGTCGCCATGTTGTCCGGCGTGCTGTGCTCGAACTCGTCGATGGAAAACTGAATAGAGTTCGCTACAAAAGGATCGTTGGATGACAGAAGCGGATCGAACGAATCCGACAGTCGCGAGTAGGACGCGGAGACTTCGGCCCTATCGTTAAAGTTCCAGTTGAAGGTGGCTTCGAATCCGTAGGCGTCTCCCTCAAGGAGGTTCTCATAACTGCCTTGAACATCGAGATAGGGTTGATCTACGAAGAGGCGCGGTGCGGCGCTCACGCCGATTCGAGCGAAAATATCGTCGTATTGATATAGGAAGCCGTTGATGCCGATACTTCCTTTTTTGGCATCGAAACTGTGTCGATAGCCAATCTCGAATGCGTCGAGCGATTCCGTGTCTAGCTCCCTGATGGATTGAGCGTTTGTGAGGTTTCTATCCAGTTCGAAGGTCCCCGATGGGGTCGGTATCGAGAGGGGCGGCTCGATGCTTTTTCCGCTGCGTAAGCTATCGATCACGACGAGAGAAACGGGAGTCGTGCGCTCGGCCTGGGAGTAGGAGAGCCAGAGGCGGTCAGAATCGCCGAGATGATGAATTAAGCGCGCGTTTGGCGAGTAAGTCGTGATTTTGGATTTGTCTTCATAGCGCGCATCGAACCCCCATGAGATATTCAACTTTTCGGGAATAACGGTCCATTCGTCTTGAAAACCCGAATACGATGAGAAATTGTGCAGAAAACGATTTGTCCAGTCGGATGTGGGAGTCGTTCGCGTGTGCTCTTGGTCGTATGCGCCGCCGAGGTTGAAGTTGAGAACGTGAGCCTCGTTCAGTCGAATGCGACCTCTGCCTTCGATACCGGTTGTGCCGATGCCAAACGCTGCGTAAGGGGCGTTCATGTCGGAATAGGTCATCCAGCTTCTCACGGAGAAGGCGTTGCCGTTGGCGCTGTTGCGCGTCCACTTGGCTTGGGCACTGACGCCTCGGAGCATTTCGGCTTCGGCTGCAAAAGTCAGATCTCCTGTATCGAAGTTCGCCAGATTGTATGCGTAACCCAAATACGAGTAAAAAGCCTCTCCCGAAAGGCTGATCAAATCCTTGCTGGTGGGTCGCGTATCGATTCGAATGCCTGTCCTGGCGGTGTCCCATCGGTTGCTGTAGTCGAAGCGCGTTTCGCTAGGATCACGCCGGCTGCCTTTCACAAACACGCGAGCGGATGTCGTGTCGTTGACCGCCCATCCAATACGGGCGGCAGCGCTTTTGCTTTCCGTTCCGACACTCGTACGAATCAAACTGCCTTCGGTTTCGAAGGCGGTTTTCATCAAGACGTTCACCCTGCCGTTGACTGCGTTGTTGTCCCAGGTCCCGCCGCCTGGGCCGTAGGCGACTTCGACCGATGCAATGTCGTCCATTAGCAAGTCGTGCTGATTGCCGAAGAGTCCTGCGAAAATCGAGCTGTAGACATTTTGCTCGTCCACGGTGAATTGTACGCGATTGAAAAAGCGGGAATTGATGCCACGCATGCCGACTCCCCAAATACCGTTGCTTGGCCGAATGATGTGCACGCCCGGCGCGTATCGGAGCATTTCCGGGATCGAATCTACGGGAAGATTGATGATGTCCTCTTGATCGAAAACGAAAGACCCCGCTGGCGTTTCGAAGAGCTGGGAAGAGGATTTTGAAGAGACTATTGCCGGTATGTTGCCGAGCTCTTCTAAACTGAGTTCAGCGATTGCGACTTCCGGAACGCTAGCCATCGCAGTTCCAATGCAGAGAGATGTTGCGAGTAGGGAAGCAATGGCCTGAAATAATGACAGGCGGAATATTGCGAACGATTGGAAGACTGCAGGCATAGGGTAACGCTTTCATAGCATCGAGAGGTCTCCAGGACTGCAAGCTTTTCTATTGAGGCTTCGGATGAGGGGCAGATTGAGTAGAATATATCCCAAAACCTACCTCTAATTCGGCGTCACATGGGTTCTGATCGCTTCTGTTTTGCCAAGTCGATCTCGCGATCGACTACCCGACTCAATATAGTGGTCAGTCGTTGGGCTTCTAAATCGGCCGCGTCTCTTTTGGCGACGAGCTTCGAAATCTCGATGGAGAGAGCGACGTGACTGTGCTCGACGTTCGTCCGGGTCTGGCGTTCGCTCGCAAGTTTGCGTTCGAGTTCGGCGAGATTGTCTTGCATGCTCTCAATGCTTTTTCGCGTGGACCTGAGGCGGCTTGTAACGTCGGCTAGCTTTGCGGCCTTTTCTTTGCGAATGGCGTCTTCTTTCTTGGCACGAGCGTCCGCTTTGGCTTGAGCAACGGCTTTGCTCCGCGCTTTGAGACTGGCTTCCATTTCGGCTTGTTTGGCAGCTTTTTCCTCGGCTTCTATCGCGGCGGCCTTCGCTGAAATCGCGGCGGCGGCGACGGATTCGTCGTGGTGCGATTTATACAAGACCGAGAATGCAACCAGTAGAACAGCAGGCACGATGGCATAGAACGCTAATATGGTATTTCGGTTTTTCGATTCGTTCATTTTCGTTTTGAGTCGAGGTTGGAGGCGTTCGCAAACTCGATTCGCGCTGCGCTAAGCGATTCAGCTCGCTGGAGAATTTGGGCAATCTTGATTCGGTTCGATTCCGCTTCGGGAAGGTATTGAGCGAGGGATCGTTTTTCGTCCAGGGCTCGTTTGAAGCTCTCTTCGCGGCGGATTCTGCGTTCCTGTTCGAGATAGAGCAGATTGGTAGTTTCGTAGACCTTGTCGGTCAACTCTTCGCGTAGCTTATTCGCGGTATCCAGTTCTTGATTAATCGCTATCCAATGTTTCTCTTCGGTTTCTTCACGGGCCCTTTTCTCGGCCAGCTTGAGGGCTTTGGCTTCGGCGGCAGCTTTCGCCTTTCGTTGGATCTCGGCCTGGTATTCAAGCTTGGCTTTGGCTTCCTCGGCCGCTGCTTCGGCGGCGGCACGTTGCTGCGTTTCCTGGAATGATTTTTCTCGGGCTGACCAATCCGCGTAGTAGAATGCGAATACGAGAATAACGAGCGCGGGGATGCCTAGATAATGTTTTTTCATAGTATGTGTGAGTGGAGAGCGCTTGAGGGTTCTTGTAGGAGCGGGTTTATCCCGCGATGCTCTCCATGGTGTCGAACCGGGCATGGTTATCGCGGGATAAACCCGCTCCTACGATTGGGTAAATGCATTGATTCGAATTGCTGGATACTTTCTCCGGGCGGACGGTTTTGAGATCGGCTGCCTCAGGATCTGGCGGTGGACGTTTGCGTAGTTGTTCTATGGATTTTTCGAGACGTTCAATTTTGACGGAATCGGCTCCGGCGGCTCTCGCCTCTTTTGCGGCGTGGGCGGCATCGTCAATACGTTCCAGCGAAATGGCGGCCGCTGCGGCGAGGGTCCACGCATCGGCTGGCTTGGCAACGGGGCCTTTTTCCATCGCTCGCATTATGTCGTCGTAGGTCGCAGCGAAATCGCCTGTTTTCCAGTGCCGGTCCGCGAGTTGCAAATCCATCTCCGGCCACGGCGTAAGCTGCGAGGCGCGCTGGAGCGTGGCGGTTGCCTGCTTGGCAAGATTCTGCTGCTCGTAGCAATAGACTAGCAGAAGCCAGATGCGTTTTTCGATCGCTTGAGAATCTTGCTCGATCCAGCTCTCGATTAACTTTGCGGCGGCGGCGTAGCTCTCCAATTCGTAGAGGATTTCGACTTTGGAGATTTGGCTGTCTCGGTCGGTCTTGAAGCGTTTTTCTTGGGCTCGCTCAATCGCCCCGAAGGTGGCCCAGAGATTGCCGGCCCGATAGTAGGCGGTGACGACTTGGTCCCAGAGAGTGGCGTTGTCAGGCTGCTTGGCGAGCATCAGCTCGATGTAGCGGGCGGATTCGGAGAAGCGATTGAGATCCTGAAGCGAAGAGGCGGCGATCTGGCAGAGGGTTGGATTGAATGCCGACTTTTTACTCAATGCCTGCTCGCAGCGTCGCAGAGCGGGCTCCGATTGTCCGTCCTGGAGTAGGGCCACCGCGTAGAGCTGAAGCGTCTCGGCGGAGATGTTGGTTCGGTTTTCGAAGTGGGTGTTGAATAGCGCGATCAACTCTTTGCGACGATCGAGGTGGTAGAGTACTTGGCCTAGTCCTCGAATGGTTCGCTCTTGGGTTGCTGAATCTAGAGCGTTTGAGGCAATTGCTGTGGAGAGCGGATTGATGGCTTCTTGGAAACGATTTTCGGTAAGAAGAATCTGGGCACGCGTCAGTTTGAGATAGGCGTCGTCAATGGAATTTTGGGCGACCTTGGATTCATGCTCTAAAGCGAAAAGCTCAGCGGCGAGTTTGTCGTCGATGGAGAGTTCGGCGATTTTCTGGAGAGCGGCTAAGGTTTCGGATGATGGGTGGTTTCGCTCGATTTTGGAATCGGCGTTTAAGGGAGTGGCGAGCAATGCGGTGATCTGGATAATAAGGCAGCTAATGAATCCACTTCGAATTCTCGAAGTAGCTACGCCAAGTTTTTTGCGTGGAGAATTACTGTGTTTTTGGGACGCGTGTTGTAGCAGGGTATTCATAATCTAGTTTCACGGATTGAAGTGGAAGGGTACTCGTACACGAAAGGAGACGGGCTTTCCGTCTTTCAAACCTGGCTCGAAGTGCCATTTCAGTCCGGCGATTTGGGCGGCTCGGCCGAACTGCTGATGGGTTGCTGTTTCAATGTCGACTTTGATGACGCGTCCTTGTCGGTCGACGATCATCATTAGGATCGCAGTTCCTTTTGTGCCGGAGGTTTTGAGTTCGTGAGGATATTTGGGCATGTATTCGTAACGCGTGCTGGGCGGGCGATCCAGCTCGGCAAGGCTGAAGATGTTGCCGGCGATTTGGCCACCGCTTCGCTTTCTTTGGGCTCCGGTGGGAATGCCGATCGTCTGCATGCCGTCTGGGCGAGGCAAACGGAGACGTTCAGGTTTCACGAGTTGAGTGATGGCTTCGACAGCGAGCGATGTGGGGAGCGGTTCCGAGAGTCCCGGTGCGAGAAATTCATCGGGCAAGAACTCTTCGTCGGGATCTTGTTCACCGGGTTCTTCCGGTTCGAGTTCCGGGGAAGGAGTAGGTTCTTCAAGGACTAGGTCGATGAAGGCTTCGTTTGGATCCTCTGTGCCGTTTTCCTTGCTTGAGGGGAAGCCGAGGATCGCGATGGCGTGGATGGCGCTCGCTCCGAGAAATGCTAGGGTGATACGTTTCTTCATGATCGACTAGTCGAGTTCGACTGGCTGAAGTTTGGTTTGTATGGATACGCGCGATATGCCGTGATGGCGGACTTCGTCGAGCACTGCGACGGCTTGTCCGAAATCGGCTTCTTCTTCGCCGATAATCAGGATGCGGGGATCGGGGCTTTCGCGGCGGTATTGGCGGACCTTTGCCATTAGCTGGTCCCAGCTGACGACTTGCCGCTCCCAGGCGAACTGGTTGCCGCGGAGTATGGCGATCTTCATGGTTTCGATTTCCTGATCAACGCCCGACGAACGAGCGACCGGCATATCGAACTTTATGCCTTGGAGTCGGGTCATCGACAGACTCACCAGAACGAATGTA
>JAJFLS010000233.1 GCA_021772595.1 Opitutales bacterium | reverse complement strand
GACAGGTACTCCGAAGCGATTCCGGCAAGGAAAAACGGAGCTCTCTCTTGGTCGCCGCAGATTGTTTCCAAAAGACTTTCGAGATCATCGACGCATGATATCAGCGACGCTAGTGGATTGTTGATTTCGTGAGCGATCCCTGCAATGAACTCCCCAAGGGTGGCGAGTTTTTCTCTATTGATCAATTGCTGCTGGGTTGCTTCGAGGTCTCTCAACGCCTCTTTGAGTTGGTTGCGCTCGTGAGTCAATGCAGAGCTCATATCTGCCATTTCGACGTGCATCGATACCATGCTTCGGTAGCGTTGAGACAGACTGTCGGCAAAAAGCGAATACATCTCTTTTGCCATTTGAGGATAGGCTTCGAGCAGCGTATCGAAGGAAGGGCGATCGAAGACGATACAATCTACTGGAGTGATCGCGACTGAATCGGCGAGCGCTGGTTTTCGGGTCCAAAACGAATTCAAGCCAAGAAACGCTCCCTCTTTCAGGCGTTCCATCCATTCCGATTCGGCTACGCTGGAAGCCGATCCTTTTCTCAGTCCGACTTCGCCCTCAAGAATGAGAAACAAAGAATCATTGATTTTGCCTTCCACGAGAATGACTTCGGCGGCGGCAAACGAACGCTTATTGCGACCTAGTTCAGGCGTGATGTCTATGAGGGAACGTATCCCGGAAATGGATGCGGTTTCTTTCATTTGAAGTTGCGGCATCTACTCGTCGTTCAAAGAGCTGTTGTCGCGGATCGTCTCTAGAAGGCGTTTGTCTTGGAGCGTCGAATAGTAGGGAAGCGGATCATGCTTTGTTTCCAATAGGTATTCGGCCAACTGGTGTTTAACCATCGCGGCGAGCGCTTCTTTCGTCCAAGGTTTGGCGAGGTAGTGCTTTAAAGAGGCCTTGTTGACTGCATTCACGGTTGCGTCGAGCCCGGCCTGACCGGTGATCAGGGTTTTACGTATTCTAGCGGTTTGCTTGTCGGCGTTGAGGTCGATGAGGAAATCCACGCCCAATTGTCCGGGCATCATGTGGTCGCAAATAATCAGCCCGACTTCGTCGCCCTGGCTCAGCAGGTTTTCGATCAGAGACTGCGCTTCTTCGGCGGATGAAGCGTATTCCGTGGGGAAGACATCTTCGAATGGCGCCAAATCTCGTTGCAGAGATTCGAGGATCTCAGGTTCGTCGTCGATGCAAACTATGTATATTCGATTCATGGTGGCTGCGTATCGTTCGGCTTCAATGGATGAGAAAGGCCCAGTAGGTTTGGCTAAAGAGAAGGGCTAGAATCAAGCCGAAAAAGCCGATAATCGCTCCGATTTTAGCGAGGTTTTTCGTATCGATTATACCAGTACTCATTGCAATGGCATTGGGTGGCGTGGAAATAGGAAGCACCATGGCGCAATTCACGATTACGGCAACCGCGATTACGATTGCCGCGATCGCATGGCTCGCTCCTCCCGCGGAAACCGATACGACAGAGAGGACCAGTGGCATGAGGATTGTGGTCGCGACGGTATTCGAGATCAAATTGGACAAGACATAGCCAACCGCCCCGAATGCGATCACCAAACCGACACCGCTAAGGCCATCCCAGGAGATGCGGTTGACGAGCCAACTGGCGAGTCCGGTGTCCTTCATCGAAAGACCCAGCGATATCCCGCCCGCGACCAGCCAGAGCACTTCCCAGGAAAAGCTTCTAATTTCCTTTCGTTCCAGAATCGAAAGCGCCGGAAGCAATGTCAGGGGTAGCAGCGCAACCAGGCCGGTCGGAAATCCGTGGAATTTCTCTGTCACCCACAGCAACAGCGTCAGCGCGAATATGCCATAGAAGGCGAGCGCTTTGGGAGATTTGTTGAATGGGGTATCCAAGGCGACCTCGAATCGGGACGTTTTGGGCTTGAACAGAAGCATGAGCGATTGCCAGGCGATCAGCAGAAGGATGAGAACGAAGGGAATGGCTAAGAGCATCCATGCTGAAAACGTTAGCGGAATCCCATGCTCTTTGAGGGCGGCCAGCGCGACGGCATTGGGAGGCGTCCCGATGGGCGTTGCGATACCGCCAATATTCGCCGCAATGGGAATAGCCAGAGCGATGCCGATCCGAAATGGATCTTCTTTCGAAAGGCCCGCGGCGATCGGCAATACGACCGTCATCATCATCGCGGTGGTCGCCGTATTGCTCATGAAGGCGGAGAGCGTGGCGGTGCACAGCATGAGACCGAGACAGACTCGACTGGGCTTTTGACCAAAAGGTTTTAGGAGAATTCTAGTGAGGCTCTTATCGAGCTGAAACTTGACTGCTGCGCTGGCAAGCGCGAAGCCGCCCAGAAAGAGCATGATGATCGGGTGCGCCAGGGTGCTTATATAGTTTTGGTAGGGCTTTAGCTCGGATGCAGGCAACGAGCCGGCAAGCAGGCCTTGATCGCTGAGCAAGAGCGATTGAAGAAGAATCACAGCCAAGGAAGTCGCGTAGATCGGAATTGGTTCGAGTATCCAAAAAATGGCTGCAAGCAAGAATATGCTGAGCGATAGGCTGCCTAGCAGTCCAAGGCTCGGTGGATTGAATATGAGCGGAGCCGCAAATGCGGCGGCGCCTAGTGAAAGGGCCAATAAGGTCTTTGGATTCATTCGATGCGTTGCTCGGTCTAGCAATCGCATGCGCTTAGCGTCCGCGAAGGGCGCCAAGCGAAATGCGATTCTTTTGGGCGGAGCCCCTTATTTAGCCTAGCGATTTAACGATGACTGCTTGGGTCCCGCGGCACGCACTTCCGAGCTCACCCCATCGGCATACTTCTCGAAATTCGCATTGAAGAGACCGGCGAGTTGACTCGCAGTTTCGTCAAATGCGTTCGGATTTTCCCAGGTGTTTTTCGGAATCAGAATATCACTGGGAACGCCTGGACATTTCAAAGGAATCTTGAACCCGAACAGGGGATCGTCCACGGTTTCGGCTTCGGCAAGAGAGCCCGAATGGATCGCATCAATGATGGCCCGGGTGAAGGGAAGTTTCATCCGCTTGCCGGTGCCGTGAGCGCCTCCACTCCAGCCGGTGTTGACCAACCATACCTTGGTGTCATGCGTATCCATCTTTTCGGCAAGCAACTCGGCGTACTTCGACGGATGCCAAGCGAGGAAGGGACTGCCGAAGCAAGCGCTAAAGGTCGCTTGCGGTTCGGTTACACCCATTTCGGTTCCCGCGACTTTCGCCGTGTAGCCACT
>JAJFLS010000232.1 GCA_021772595.1 Opitutales bacterium | reverse complement strand
TCGAATGGTGCGACGAAGCCCCGTTCTACACGCTCGGCCCGCTGACCACCGACATTGCACCCGGATACGATCATTTCACTTCCGGCATCGGCGCAGCCATGATCGGCTGGTACGGTTGCGCAATGCTCTGTTACGTGACTCCCAAAGAGCATCTCGGCTTGCCCAACAAGGATGATGTCAAAGTGGGCGTCATCACTTACAAGATCGCTGCCCACGCAGCCGATTTGGCCAAAGGGCATCCAGCCGCCCAATACAGAGACAACGCCCTCAGCAAAGCCCGTTTCGAATTCCGCTGGGAAGATCAATTCAATCTTTCCCTCGATCCGGAAACCGCCAAAAGCTATCACGACGAAACGCTCCCTCAAGAAGGCGCCAAGACTGCCCACTTCTGCTCGATGTGCGGGCCGAATTTCTGCTCGATGAAAATCACCGACGACGTCCGCAAGTACGCCGAAGAACACGGCCTCACCGACGAAGAAGCCATCACCCAAGGCATGGACTCCAAGTCCGACGAATTCAAAGAAAAAGGCGGCGAAGTCTACATCGGGTAGGTCAATCGCCCCCCATCGTCTTTGTCTTAATCTTCGTCCTCGTCTCATCTGACGAAGACAAAGACGATGATTAAGAGTAAGGGCAAACGAGCAAGCCTTCCCCCTACACCTCCACAACCAAATTGTCGTACGCCAATCGGACATTTCGAGGCAACTTCACTTCGGTCCTCACATGCTCGATTTCATGAGTCATGTGGATCAAGTAGCACTTCGCAGCTCCGATTCGTCCGGCAATCGCAGTCGCTTGTTCGATCGTCATATGAGAACGGTGCGGCCTTTCCCGCAACGCATCCAGCACGACCACATCAGCTCCACGCGCCCGCTCGATCGCCTCGTCGCTTACAGAATCGCAATCAGTGAAGTAAGCGAATTTTCTGCCCGAACGTTTCTCGACAAACACCAGCCCCAACGTTTCGAAATCCCCATGACTTTGCATGACTGAATGAATAACCCCATCCGCCAGCTCTAGCATTGGCGGCATCATCTTCGGCAAAAACGCCGGATAGCCCGGAACTTTCGGTCGCTCGCCAATCGCGTATCCAAAAATGCTTCTCAATCGCTCGTCGCCATCTTCATTAGTGTAGACCGGCAACGCTTCGCCTTTTCGGAAATCGCAGAACCGCCGCATATCGTCCATCCCAAGAATATGGTCAGAATGCCCGTGAGTTAGAATGACCAGATCGACCTTGGGAATCGCGTGCTTGAGCGCCTGTATCCGAAATTCCGGCGCGGCGTCCACCTGAATATTCAAGCCGCCCATCTGCACATGGACATGCGTCCGATAGCGAATATTGCGCGGATCGTTCGAAACGCACGTCTCGCAGGAGCAGCCCAACACAGGCACCCCCTGAGACGTCCCAGTACCAAGAAAGATTATCTTCACAGAACCGCGACCCTAAGCAAACTCTCGCCGAACTGAATAAAAAAATCGTAAGAACCCAACTTCGGGGCGCGTTTCTTTCCGTCGCTAGGCTGGCAGCTCGATGAGATCGCTGACAAACAGGTCTTCATTGTAGCCACGATCGCTGATCAATGACGTTAACTTAATGCGTTTTCTCGAGTGTAGGAGCCTGCTTGCAGGCGATTCTCTTCGCCAATACCCAGAGGAATGATCGCCTGCAAGCAGGCTCCTACAATTACCGAACCGGCGCGTTTCGCTTAAGTTGACGTCAATGATCGCGATTCTGCCTGCTAACTACTCCGCGATCATTGGGGCAAGTCCGGCCGGGCCGAATCGAGCTCGCGCAGCAGGATCCCCTTGAGTTGGGCCACCTTTTCCGGGTGCTTGGCCGCGAGGTCGTGGCGTTCTTCGTTGTCCTCTGGGAGATGGTAGAGCTGGAACAAGTCCTTGTCCCGGTCGACCTCGACCAGCTTCCAGCCATCGATTGCGATCAGGCACGTTCGAGACAGGTGCCCGGACACGAAACCGTTGTTGACTATGACATACTCGTGTTGTCGAGATTGAGTGCGGTTGAGCAGCGCGGGGACGAACGAGATGCCATCCTTGCCTTTTGGCGTTTGTCCGCCGGTTAGGTCGGCGACCGTTGGCAGGACGTCGTACTGAGCGGCAAGCATATCGGTTGTGGCGCCAGGGCTGATTTTCCCGGGCCAACGAACGATCATAGGGAGCTGCACGCCGCCTTGGTAACCGCTGCGCTTCATGCCCGCCCTTCCTCCAGCGCCGTCGAAGATGTCGCCGCTCTCGCGGGTTCGCCACTTGTTGGTGGTCAGGTTGGTCACTTCGCCAGCTGCGTTGATGCTCTGCCTGTAGCTAGGCTTGGGGCCATAGTACATCTCGTGACCGTTGTCGGCGGTGAAAAGCACGACGGTTTTTTCGTCGAGCCCCAAAGCCTTCAGCTCTTGCAAGATCAGACCGACATGGTCGTCGAGCATCTTGATCATGGAGGCGTACTTTTTTTCGGCCAGCGACATCGTTGGGTGATCGACGAAGTCGGGATGCAACTGCGGGATCGCCACCGGTCCATGGGGCAATTGCGTCGGGTGATAAAGGAAGAAACGCTCGTCCCTATGCTCTCGGACATACCGGAGAATATCCTGGATGAACACCTCTTGAGAATAAGTTTCGCCACCGGAGCCGACAGGTTCATCGCCCTTTTCGGTCATCTTGGCGGCATCGGCGTGGGGGTTGCCTTCGAGCGACTTCTTCTCGCCGTTGACCCAGAGATAAGGCGGATAAAACCCGTGCGCGCGTACGTGGTCGTAGTACCCCTCATGAAAGTCCCAGCCGAAGCGCCTTACGCGTTCGTTCCAAGTAAGAAAGCCGCTGTCTAGCTTTCCGAACTGCGCAGTGTGGTAGTCGGCCCGTTGCGCGACTTGACCCAGAAATACTTCCTGTTCGTGGATCGGACGGGCATCGGCCTTGAGGCTAGCAAACTGCGTTTGAAACGCTCCCTCGGAAATACGCCCCGCATCGCGCTCGACGATCAAGCCCGCCTTGCTGTGACCCCAAGCGTTGACGCGTCCGTCGTGCATGCCCGTCGCCAATGAATACCGCGCCGGAGCGCAGAACGTGCAGCCATAGTAATTCGTGAACCGGATGCCTTCCGACGCAAGCTGGTCGATATGCGGAGTGCTAACGACCTGCTGCCCGTAACAACCGAGCATTCCGACACCCAGATCGTCGGCGTATATTAAAATCACGTTAGGCCGGTCCACCGTTGCCGGGGGTGCAGCGTAAACCGCCGCAGCCGACGCCATGAAGATTGTTATCACGAGCCATTGTTTCATTGGTTTCATCATTAAGCTAAAATTCGAGTTCATCACAACAATTACCAAAAGAACGTTCAGATTCCGAAATAGATGACTGCCAGGCACGCAAAGACTCCCAGCGATCCAATTCATCTCGCACTCACCTAAGTCACAAGCCCGCCGGTGCGCTGATGCGGATATTCTTGTAGCAAGCAGAGCGAGTGAACATGTGGCGCAGGCCGATGCGTCCTTCCGTAACTGGCGGCAGGTCGGGATTGGTCATGTGACAATAGTAAACTTGCTCCGCATTTTGGATACGCATGCTAATCTCGCGATCCTTCTTGATAACGGTGACTCTATGTGGAACGTCCGTTTCAAAGAGCCCTTCCGGAAAGTAGTCGGGTTCCAGGTCGGAACCGGACAACCCGGCCTGGTTCGGCAGGTAGCGCCGCGCCCGGATGTAAGCTGTGGTGTCCTCATCGTTCGGAAAAGCCGCATAGCTAATATGATAGGTATTAATATGATCGTAGTACATGCGCATGGCTGGAACGCGGCGCAGCTCGCTCCACTCCGTGATATCTTTGGCGTACGGCGCCTCCCCACTCCCGGTCGCCTGTATATATAGAATATTGACGCAGCGAGTTTCCGAATCGAGTCGAGTGTAGTCGTATTCAATTTTCAAATCCCCCTCAAACGACTCCTTGGTCCAGAGCACCATGTGGTGAGCATCGTTCCTGAATTCCGGCCCAGCCGTCAGCTGCATACCCTCCGGCCCGGTTTCAACCGACCCGATCTCGCCATCGAGGAACCACTTCTGATTCCAATCGCCGGTACTGGAATCGTAAAAAACTTCCTGCCATTTCCCCTCGGACGCCTGCTCGAAAGCGACCTGGTCAACGCCTATCGGCAACTCGAATTCCGATGAGCAGCCAGCCAACCAAAGGCCGTTTGCCAGCGCCACAATAAATTTCAGATTCCTCATTCGTCTTCGCCTCATCCCGCTTCAATCAATCGCAGTTCAAAACTTATTCCCGGTTAGCCCTTCAGAGCAAGCGCATCCACTATCGGTTGTTCAAGAAATCGAGATCGAACGATTCGCCCATAATCGCCTCGAATGAGCCACCCCGCTCATGCGTTTGTCGCGCAGAAGACCCATTCTTCGATCTTCGGAACAATTGAATTTCCTATCAACAAACCGTGCCTTCAAAGAACCAGCTTTTGCTGTTCGTTTATGGATGAGGTCATTGAGCTCAGTCGGGTCCTCCTCGAGGTTGTAGAGTTCCCATTCATGATCGTGTGGCTTGAAGATTTTCCAGTTTCCAATGCGGGCCGCCTGATAACCCGGATGCTCGAAGAAAATCGTTTTGCCGGTAGCCTGCTTTTATTTCCGATCCTCTTTCAGCTTTTCCCCGAGTAAGCGCAGTGCCGGGTTGAAGTGGCATTACTGACTCCGTAACCAATCGAGTCGGGACCTGCTGAAGCTATCCTCTGGATTTCGCTCCACGAACGAGGTGTACACTTCAATCGCTGCTGAGTAGTCCCCAACATCTATGTGGCCTTCGGCAAGGTTCCTCTGAGCACGAGTCGATGATGGATATAATTCAGCCCAAAATTTAATTACGGGCAATATTTCCTCGGCTAAACCCCACGTGCCACCCAAACTGTAAACCAGCCGCTCCAAGTAGCTCTCTTTCAATAAAATGTGATCGGGCTGCGCTTCCCGCAGTGCACGGACTTCCTCAATCGCCTGAACAGCTTGGCCGGCGATGACGGCCTGCACGAATCTCGCATAGGTGATGGAGGCTGGTGCAGCCGTTTGATGCTCGAGGCTCATAGTCGAATCTGGATTGGAATCTTTGGGGTTTTGCGAAAGAAATACTAGGCTCTTTGTGTCCTGGGTCAGGTAGGCGGCAAAGAAGTTGGCGACGTAGTGACTGACAAATTTGTAACCCTCAAGAGCCTCGGGTGTTGCAGCTGGATACCATTTCATGTCGTTCCG
>JAJFLS010000231.1 GCA_021772595.1 Opitutales bacterium | reverse complement strand
AACCCCGCTCCTACAATTGAATTGCTAGATGCTCAGGCTAAAGCGCTGAGCTACTTTCGACGGCTTGTCAGAATATTTGGAATTGGTAGGGAGGACTGGCTCAGTCCTCCGCTTTAGGCTCTGGATTCGGAGGACCGAGCCGGTCCTCCCTACCTTACTCCTTTTCTGGTAGCTCCCACACCGTGCCGAAAATAGCGACCTACTGCGGCTGCTTAGGGATAAGCAGCCCTACCTTTTCGCGGTCTACTAACGCGGTACTGCGCGAGCGCAGCTCCTACCTTTGAACGTTGTTCCTACCTTTTCTCCGGCAACTCCCACACTGTGCCGAGAATTCCCGGTTTCTTGCGGGTCGGGGACGGTGGATGCGTTTCTGGATTCGAGTCCTTGGGGATGTTGGGCTGATAGTAGACCGAGAGGATTTTTCCTGGTTCTAGTTCTATGGATACGGGGTAGCCGAGGTCTGTGTTGGGTGCGTCGTCTCGGAGGATGAACTCGTCCTCTTTTTTCCAAGTGATGCCGTCTTCGCTTAGGCAGGCGCGTTCTCCGTAGGCCGGTCGGCGGTGTCCGTAGGTGCAGAGTACGCGTCCGTCGGAAAGCTGCAGGAGGTGAGGCGGAAATCCCCAGAGCGGGGTCTCGTAGGCGTCGGCCCAAGTGGCGCCGTTGTCGTCGGAGTAGCTGCCCCAAACGCGGCAGCGGTCCGCGCTGTCGTCATAGGGAATGGCGGTGGCGCGAATCATCATGATGATCCTTCCGGAAGCCAGTTGCAGAATGTGCGGTTCGCCGAAGCGGATGGTTTCGGGGCGGGGGCAATCTACGGTCGCGATCTTGTCCCATTGTCCGAGAGGTTCGTCGGAAGCGTACAATCCGATCTTGCCTCCATCATCTCGATACGAAGCGACTAGGAAGGAACCGTTTAGGAGCTGAAGTCCGCCGTGAATGGAGTCTTTTCCAGGAACGGGTTTCGACCACGTTTCGCCGTTGTCGCTCGAGAGCGCGTGCCAGGCCCGATTGAGGTGATCCGCGTTTTTGTATTCGGGCGTATCGACGTACCGAGCCCACTTTTCCAATACATAGGATTCGTAGGATGTGGAGGGCATGCTGGTGTAAGTAGTGGGCTTGAACTTTACCGAGCGGAAGTGGGCGAGGAGGCGTCCGTCGGCGAGTTTGGTTATGCCGGATTCGCGGTCGTCGATGATCGTGTCGTAGACCACGGCGGGCGGCCTCCAAGTTTCTCCGTTGTCGGTGGAGCGAGAGAGGAGGATCTCGCCGTTGGGCGCCATGTGCTCTTCGGTTCGGGTGAACATTACGACTATGTCGCCATTGTCGGCGCGGGCGATGGCGGGCCAGGCGCAGTAGGCATCGTATTTTTCGTAGATGCTCAGGTGTTTGATTATGTGCGGGGTCATCGCGGGTTCGTTCGCGTTGAGAGCGGGAGCGGTCATCGAAAGCAGGATGACGAGTAGCGGAATTATTCGGGGAAAGTATGAGGACATGGCGATTTGGCGAGACTCTTGAATGTGGATACAGCTGGTTTGGGCAGAGCTGCAAGGCTTGCGTTGGTTTACGATACAGCGTACAAAACCGTTTCGCCGACGCGATACCGTGAATATCAATGAGGGCTAGCCAAGAAGGCGGTGGTCGACTGTTTTCGAATTCCAAAAGCGTGATTGCGAGACCCCAACTATGATGAATAGACGAGAGATTTTGCGCATGGGAGGGTTTGCGTTGATGGGTAGTCGATTTTCCCCCTTGTCGTTTGGAAAGATCGAGCTTCCGCCCGCACGCGCGAACCGCCTCTTTTTCGAGGAGTCGGATATTCCGCAGATCCGGGCCAACGCTCGCACGATTCTACTCGGAGCGAAGTTTCGGGAGTGGGCGGCCCGTTCGCCCGAGTCTCTGGCTCCTGCCTGGGAGCAATTCAACAAATCGGGAAACATCATCTACGATTTGAGGAAGGTGTGGGCGGCATTCGAGGAAACGGCGGTGGTCCATTTGGCCGAGCCGAGCGAAGCTTGCCGGAAGGCGCTCGTCGATTCGATAGAGGCCGCGATTCGCTTGCCGAAATGGGAGTACATGATGGATGGCGACGCGGTTCTGGGGATCATGCGTTCATCGATGGCGACGTCGCGACTACTGTTCGGACGGGAGGTTCTGGGCGATGAAATGGACCCGGATCTCGATCAGCGTCTGCTTGTGGCGATCGCTGACAAGGGCGTTCAGCCGTGCTACCAAGCGATTTACGGCATGGATCATCCTGATGAAGTGGTCGGCTGGCGGATGGACCCGGATCATCCTCACATTCAGGATATGGACATGTCGCGCTGGCCAATGATTTTGGGCAGCAACAATCTGCGCGGCGCTCCGACGATGGCGTTAGGGATCGGAGCGCTGGCCTTGCTGGGCAAGGACGAGCGGGCGGAAACTTGGCTGAAGGCGGCCGAGGACAGCGCGACGACCGCGTTTAAGCTTTTCTTTGGCGATGGAAGCTATTTCGAGGGGCTCAGTTATTCGGAGTACCTGCTCCGTACGATACTCGCTTTTTGCGAGGCGCACTACCGAGTCAGGGGGACGATCGACTGGACCCGCGCGATGGATTTTGACGCGCACACCGATTACATCGCCGGAATGCAAGCCGGCAAAAAAGCGGACGGAAATCCTGACATCGTGAATTTCAGCGATGCTTCCAAGAGCATTTACCCGTGCGTCTCGTCTTGGATCGAGCGCCGGACTGGAAATCCGAGAGCGCAATTCGCGACGGAGCATTTCGCGGAGCCTGGCTACTTTCTAGATTATCTTTGGTATCGCCCGAACCGGCCGAGCCAGTCGCCACCAAGCGCGTTGAAGAACTATCGGAACGAGCAGGACTGGATCGTATGTCGCAGCGGTTGGAGGCCGGATGACGGTGTTCTGGCTTTTCGCAGCGGTCGCCCTGCGAACCACGAGCACTCGGATCGCAATAGCTTCTTCTACAAGATCTACGGGGAGCGAATGTTGAATGACCCTTTCGGGGCGGCTTACGATCCGAAAACGCCGACCTGGACCCTGCGTTTGACCAAAGCTCACAACGCTGTGCTCATCGGAGGGAAAGGGCACCAGTATCACAAGGGCGAGGAAGGCGTGAATGAAAGCCAGGCAGAGGCGAAGGTGGTTCGCTGGAGCGATCAAGGACAACGGGTTTGGTGGTGCAGCGACGCGACGCAGGCCTACAATCTTGTCGACGCGAACGTATCCAATGTTTCAAGAACGGTTCTTTTCGCGAAGCCGAATGTGGTCGTGCTCCTGGACCGCGTTTCGTTGGAAGAGGGAGCGCGTTCGGTCGAGGTGCGATTCTTTCCAGACAACCGCGATGGCAAGGCGAGGCTGAAAGTCGAGGATGACCGATTTTCGATCGAACGCCCGAGAGCGACGCTTTACGGAGCGTACGCGACGAACGGCGCCGTCGAAGGAAGCGCCAGAGATCTGGATCTTTGGGATGGCCTCGTAGGGGAGGATAAAGCGACGGAGACCGATCGAGCGGATGCACGCGAGCAATACGGGATTTTCCCCTTCGTCGGGATAAACACGAAACCCGCGAAGGAGCACTCGATAGTAACAGTGATGGTCGCTCGCCCGAGCGGCGTGGAGAAAAAGCCGACGATCGCGATCAGAAGCGTGGCGAACGGTTGGCAATTCGAAGCGGATGGCGTTAAAGGAATTCTGGATACAAGCGAAAGGACGCCCGAAGTGTTGTTGGGTTGAGAAATGAGGATCGATAAATATATCGAGTTTTTAAGATATGTAGGAACGGGTTTATCCTGCGATAATAACTCTATGTTGAATATCGCGGGGTAAACCCGCTCCTACACTAGATATTAATTACTCACTATTATATGAACGCAAACGCTGTTGTATTCAAAAACCCGAACGAAGTCGTTTTCGAATCGGTTGATTGTCCCGATCCGACTGAGGAACAGGTTGTGGTAAACGTCACGCATTCCTGGATCAGTAACGGAACGGAAGGCTCCTATCTTCGCGGCGAACGGGTCGATGGCGACACGCCGTGGAGGCCTGGTGACCCGAGTCCTTTTCCGATTGTCGCGGGCTACCAGAAAGTGGGCATTGTCGACTGGGTAGGTTCCGAAGTTTCGGATCTGGTGAAAGGTGATTCGGTTTTCGTTTCGGTAAGCAATATTAACAATATGTTCGAGCCGCGTGGCGGACATATTTCGCCTTCCGTGTCGAGTCGGGGCGGAGTTATTAAGCTCCCTCCGGAGCTGGATTCGATCGCGTATTCCGGGCTCGTGTTGACACAGGTGGGATACAATTGCGGTGAGCGTCCGCGGTTTGAACCGGGCGATCCGGCTGTGGTCGTAGGCGACGGCTTGGTCGGCCAATGGGCGGGCCAGATGCTCGCGTCGCGTGGAGCGGAGGTCGTCTTGGTCGGACGGCATGAAGATCGACTGCGGCATTTTTCGAAAGGCGAGACCATGCTGGAGCGCGATGGCGACTGGGTCGAGGCGGTGAAGGAGCGTTTTCCTGACGGCGTCCAAGTGGGCGTGGATACGGTGGGTTCGCTCGGCGTGATGGGTCAGTTGGAGAGCGTGATGAAACGTTTCGGTCATCTGGTTTCGGCGGGTTTTTACGGCACGGACGATTGCCTCGCATTGCAGCCGCCGCGCTACAAGGAGCTTTCGATCGATCTGGTCTCGGGCGCGACTCCGGAGCGATTGGTGAAGGCGATGGAACTCGTGGCGAAGGGGATTTTGGATACGACTTCCTTGATCACGCATCGATTTCCCGTTGCCGAGGCGGCGAAAGCGTGGGATCTCATAGAGTCGAAGAAAGAGCCTGTATTAGGGGTGGTTTTGGATTGGGCGTAACGATGAAAGCGATACAGTATATCGAAGCGGAAAAACCTGAGATAGTCGACCTGCCCATGCCCACGCCGGGCGAGGGACAAGTGTTGTTGAAAATCCTGGGCGTGGCGACTTGTCCGCATTGGGATCTTCACATCATGGATGGCATTTCGATGATTCCGGGCGGAACGGTTGAGTATCCGTACACGCCAGGTCAACCCGGACATGAGGCGATGGGCGAAGTGGTTGCCGTGGGCTCCGAAGCAGGTCGTTTTCCGGTCGGTTCGAGGGTGGCTCTTTGGCAAGACCAGGCGGGGGCGACGCAGGGGTGCTATGCTGAATTTGTTGTGGCGGAGGAGGGCAACCTTTTGGAGGTGCCGAAATCGATCGAGCCGGAGGAGGTTGCTTCTCTGGAGTTGGCGATGTGCGTCCAAGTTTCCTTCGATCAGATCCGCAACGTATTCCCGATTGAAGG
>JAJFLS010000024.1 GCA_021772595.1 Opitutales bacterium | reverse complement strand
TATAGTAGTCGGACCGGTCGTCGATGATTCCGCGCACGCCCTCCAATTCATCCCAGCCGGGTGACCTCAGCATGTAGTCGATTCTCGAATAGGAATCCTCTTTTCGATAATAGTGCGTCCAGCGAGCGCCGGTCCGATCCGAAAATTCGATAGGGACGGACAAGAGACGATCCCCTTTCTTCAAGAGCCCCCGGACAGCGCTGGACGCGGGCGAATCATTCATGTCGCCGACAATCAAATACCGTTCACTTTCCAAGTTCGGAAAAATCCGAATAACCCTATCCCGCACGGCTCGTGCCTCCAAGGTTCTTCGATGAGTGGACAAGGGATCGGATTTCAGCGTAGTGTATTTGCTTTTCAAATGCACGACGAACAAGCTCCAACTCCCTTGGTCATCCGATATCCGCAACTCCAACAACCCCCGCTTCACATACTCGACTTGACCGTTGTACTTAATCCTTAGATCGGCATGACCTCTGGTCGCCACTTTTAGATCTGCTTTCCACAACGCCGCCACATGGCGCTCCTCATCGTCCGCCTCCAGCCAAGCCATGCCCGTGTACTCGAGACCCTCGTTCGCCAGATCTCTCCTCAATTCCTCCAAATGCGCTTTCGAGCCAATCTCCTGCAGCGCGAGCACATCCGGCGCGACCTCAAGAATGGCGCGGCGGACGACACGCTTCTCCGATTCCGGCTTAGGATATTCTGGACGCCACTTCCCTTCTACAAGCCGATCCATCGTCAGATAATTCCGGACATTGTACGAGGCGACCTTGATCGGCCTGCTTTCCGCGAAAACGATAAAGCATGCCAAAACCGCGAATAATACTGCAGCTAAACGCCCGGCCCGCATCGCGTTCGCAAAAACGAGATTGGAAGCGCTTCTATCGTATTTCTTTGCGATAGACGCCATCTTCATCCTCGTCCACTACGATCAGCAACACCGGTTTCTCCAGGACGATTTCCTCGAGATCTTCCGCCAGAAGCTGGACTTCCTCGATAAACTCGGCATCGCCCCAATGGCGCTTCTTGTAGCTCAAATACACGCTGTATCCAGTATCAGTCGCATGTATTTGAACGATGCCGCTGTACTCCGGACTGAAGTAGCCAACTTGCTTCAAATAGGCGGCGAACTTTACGGCGACTTCTTCCTCGATTCCTTCGTTATGAAAAACCGAATGTCCCTTTTCACCAAAGAAAATGACTTCGCCCTCGAAGTCGTAGGGAACGGATACAGGAGTAAAAAACAAGGGGACCGCCGCTATCACCAAGAACAAGACCAACAAACCAACGGCAACCACCGTAAACGGTCGCCCCTTCTTGCTGCCTCCCCGAACGCCGCCTTCCTCTCCACTCATCCGGATCAGCTCTCCTTCATCGCCTTCTCGCGTTCGAGGAGCGTTGGATGTGAATAGTGGAAACCGCTGTAGGCCGGATGCGGATTTAAGTTGGAGAGATTCTTCTCGCTCAATCGCCGCAGAGCCCGGCTCAACGGTTCCCAACCTTGAACCGCATCTCGCGCGAACGCGTCGGCCTCGTATTCGTGTTTTCGAGACAACGAATTGAAAACTGGACTGATCCAGAAAGTGATTAATCCGCCGACCAAACTGAACAGCAGCAACGCAATCCCCAGATTCCCGATCTCTCCCTCAGCGAAACTCTCAAATCCGAACCCCTCGAAAAACGTAGAACTCTTCAACAGATAATCGATCACCCAAAAGCCCACGAGCATCATAGCGGCGGACATCGCAATCATCTTCGGAATATGCCCTTTCTTGTAATGCCCGATTTCATGAGCAAGCACCGCTTCGAGTTCTTCCTCGCTCAGCTGCTCGATCAATGTATCGTAAAGCACGATTCGGCGAAACCTTCCGAACCCGGTGAAGTAGGCATTCGAATGACCCGACCGCTTACTCCCGTCGATCACCTGAATCGTCTTGGCCTTGAAGCCCGCCCGATCGGAAAGCGCCATCAGCCGATCCTTCAGCGAGCCATCCTCAAGCGGAGACAACTTGTTGAAAAGCGGCATAATCAGCATCGGATACAGCACCATCATTAGAAGCTGAAACGCCATCATTATCGCAAACGCGTAGATCCACCACCATTCGCCCAGCCAGCCGACCAGACTAATGAGAAGCCAAAGTAGTGGAACTCCAATGACGAGCCCGATCAACGCTCCCTTAATCTTGTCGGTAACCCAAAGCTTGATCGTGCTTCGATTAAATCCGAAGCGCTCTTCGATCTTGAACTGGCTCCAGTATTCGAAGGGGATTCCTGGAATCCCCATCAGCACCATCAGAAAGACCAGAAACAACGCGGACGACAAATCCGAGCTTCCCCACCGGCCGCTCCACCATTCGAACAACACCGGCAGCACTCCGCTCAAGACTACAATCGCCAAAATCGCCGCATCGAAGACGAGCTCCAGCGATCCGAATTTGCTCTTGGCCAGCGTGTACCGGGAGGACTTCGCGTAGGTTTCCTCATCCATCACTTCGTCCAAACCCTCCGGAGCCTTGTCCGCGAATTTCAGCACGTGGCCGCGATTCAGCGATTCCAACAGAAGCTCCGCCCCGCTTTTCAAAACGAGCGCCGCAATAAAAATGATTTCCAACGAGGTCATTGCCGAAACTCTGGCGCGAAGCAGACGAATCTGTCGAGCATTCGATTCGAAGGAGCATGCCACATAACTCTTCGCGATTGTAGGAGCCTGCTTGCAGGCGGTTTTTCTGAACATCGCAGATATTCAGCTACGAAGTCCAGCAGTCGCGGGATCTGCGACATTCCGACAGATGCCACTAATTTGCAATCGCCTGCAAGCAGGCTCCTACTTTTCGAAAAAACCTTATCTTGTCATGGGCCGACCGCCTTCCATACTTCCTTCCCGTGACCAAAAAGGAAAAAGAAACCGACCTCTCGTTCGAAGACGGATTGGATAAGCTCGAAGCGATTGTCGAAAAAATGGAAAGCGGCGATCTGAAACTCGACGCCCTGGTTAAGCGCTACGAGGAAGGCTCGAAGCTTCTCGTCCATTGCGACAAGAAAATAAAGGAAGCGGAGACCAAAATCGAGATCCTGCGAAACAAAGACCCCAAGAATCCGGAATTCGAGAACTTCGATCCAGACCAGGAGGATTGATCCATCTATTGATTCGACAAGCCCACTGGTTTGACTTCTTTTACCCGTTTCCTAATTTCTAGCCTTGAGCACGAGCCCACAATATAGCGAAGACGACGACGATCTCTATCCGATTCTGTCGAAGATCGAGCAGCCTTCTGACATCCGTTCGCTGAGCGAAGACGAACTTCAGGACCTCGCCGCCGAAATTCGCCGGCGGCTCATCGAAGTCACCTCGACCAACGGCGGCCACCTCGGCCCCAATCTCGGAGTCGTCGAGCTGACCATGGCGATGCACCGCGTTTTCGACACGCCCACGGATAAATTCGTTTTCGACACCTCCCACCAGGGCTACGTCCACAAGCTTCTGACCGGACGCAAAAATCACACCTTCGACGGAGTACGCAAAACAGGCGGACTGAGCGGATTCCTCTCTCGGGACGAGAGTCCGCACGACGCGTTCGGAGCTGGGCATGCCGGCACCGCCCTTTCCGCAGCCCTCGGCATGGCCGCCGCCCGCGACCAGCTCGGAACTAACGAGCACGTAGTGGCGCTTTGCGGCGACGCGGCCTTCACTTGCGGCATCACGATGGAGGCCCTCAACAACGTTTCCGCAGCGACCAAACGCCTCATCATCATTCTCAACGACAACGAATGGTCGATCGCAAAAAACGTCGGCGCCATTTCGAAATACCTCAACGAGCTGATCACCAACCCCATCTACAACCGACTGCATCACGACTTCGGCGCATTCCTGCAGAAAGTCCCCGGCGGCGAACAGCTCCTCAAGCTCGGCAAAAGCGCTGAAAAGGGCTGGAAGAGCATCATGGTTCCCTCGTCGATATTCGAAACCTACGGCGTCCGCTACTTCGGCCCGATCGACGGCCACGACCTGCCGCTCCTCACCCACAACCTAGAATTCGCAAAAGAGGCCGACGAACCAGTCATCCTCCACGTCGTCACCAAAAAAGGCAAAGGCTACAAGCCCGCCCTCGACTGCCCCGAGAGTTTTCACGGCACGAGCCCGTTCGAAATTCCATCCGGCAAGTCGAAGTCCAAGAAAACCGACATACCGCCCAACTACCAAGACGTCTTCGGCAAGGCCATGGTCCGCTTCGCGAAAGCGAACAAGAAGGTCGTCGGAATCACCTGAGCCATGCCCTCCGGCACCGGCATGATCCATCTCGCCGACAACGTCCCGGAACAATTCT
>JAJFLS010000230.1 GCA_021772595.1 Opitutales bacterium | reverse complement strand
GTCGCTGGCTCCCCTCTTCCATGCGTCGGTAATCGAGGTTGCAGACTTTGAAGAAAAAGTCCTCGAAGGACTCCGTACTCATCATCGCCTGCTGAGCCATCGACGACGTCGGCCAGCGCAGTACCACCCATTTCGTATGGTTCACCCGCCAATCGAGGACCGGCTTCATCACTTCGGACACCATTTGGATCTGCTCCGAAGAAACGTCTGACGCCTCGAAAATATTCATCGACCCGCGCAGCGCGATGTACGCGTCCATCGCCTTCATTCGCTGCAATTCGATCGCTCCATGCGTCCGCATCTGATCCTCGGTAGCCTCAAGCGCCAACTCGCGCGAAATGCGGGCGTGATTGAGGTTCACATACGGGATTGCCCCGCGTTCCCGGACCGCTCTCAAAAGCTCCACAATTATTTCGTCCGGCACATCGAACGCGTCGATCAGAGCCTTTTCACCGGGCGCTAGACGAGTCGAGTAGCTGGTCAAGTTTTGTGCAAGCTGCGTAAACCTAGGATCTAGCATCTCATCCTTTGGAAATCAATTCCGCCCAAGATGCAACCTTAGCGCGTGCTTCAAGGCAGGGATCGACTGCCTGGCGGGCCGAAAGACCCACCATCGCGGACCGCCTGGCAGTCGAGCCCTGCCTTGAAGAAGCCCTTCTCCCTCAAGCCTCCACCGCTCGGCGTCGGCCCTCGCCGGGAAAGCAAATCTTGGATACGGCGGCGTCGAAATCCTCCACTCCGCGAAGAATCTCTATCTCCAAGCGTAGATAGTAAAGCGGCAAAGGAAACACGGACCCTTCGGGAATGCGAACCGCGTCTTTCTCCGTCGTGACGATGAAATCCAATTTCGCGGACGCCGCCTCATCGAAAATTTCCTCGAGCTCGTCCGCATCGAATCGGTGGTGATCGAGAAACCGCTTGGTGTAGAGAAGGTTCGCCCCAAAATCGCGCAAGAACCCCTCGAAACTGTCCGGGACGGCGATGCCGCTAAATGCGCCGATCCGCTTTTGTAGCAATTCGTCGAGCGGCAGACGCCCGTCCCCATTCACCTCTTTGAGATACTGCGGCTTGTGGGCGCATTCGATCACGTCCACGCCGGGATTGTGTTTTTCGATCAACGCTTCGAGCTCCAAGTCGCGCACGCCATCGGATTTCGTGAGAAAGACGTAAGAGGCCCGTTTAAGATGACGGACCGGCTCGCGCAAAATACCGCGCGGCATCAAGTAGCGATTTCCGAACGGATTGCTCTTATCTACAAGCAGCAGATTCAGCCGCCCCTTCAATGGCAGATACTGAAACCCGTCGTCGAGGACCAAGGTGTCGCAGCCAAAGCGCTTGATCGCGTACGTGCCGCTCTTGACGCGGTCCTTGTCCACCAGGACCACGACGCCCGGCAGGTTTCGAGCGAGCATGTACGGCTCGTCGCCCGCGAACTCGGAGTCGAGCAACACTTTCTCGCCGTCGCTAACCACCTTTGGCGGAAGCGCGTCGCCTCCCGTGACCAGGGTCCTCCACAGCTTCTGAAAGCGCGTTTCCTTGGCGAGGTCCCGACTCTTATAACCGCGGCTCAAGATGGCCACGCGACGGCCGCGCTGCTGGAGCGAGCGAGCGAATTTCTCCACGACGGGCGTCTTTCCTGTCCCTCCGACCGTGAGGTTTCCCACCACCACCACCAGGCAGCCCAAGGGCTGATCTTTCAGAATGCGCTTCTTGTAAAGAAACAGCCGCAGTCGGGCCAACAACCCGAAAATCAACGACAGCCCGTACAGAAACAAACCCAGCGCGAACGCCCGCTTGCCACGGCGACGATCATAGAAGACGTCGACGGCAAATTCTTCGATCTGGGTCAGCCTTTTTTTGAAACGAGATATCGCCATGCAATCATGCCAGTCAAAATTAGCGGCGTGGAAATATGCAAGCAAACGAGTCGATTTGACGAGTGCAAAAAGGCCGATCGGGCGGAACCCGTTCGGGATTTCCTCCAAAATTGTACTTGCAAGAACCGAATCGGCGCTTCATCGACCCGATTTTACCGATTTGGAGAATTCGGCGACGTAATTACTGCAGCTCGCCCCTACTCCAACCAGCCCAATTAACTGCCAAACCGATAATTCCGACCCTTCGTACAACCTATAAAATATGAAGTCCCTTGTCATAGCAGAGAAACCCAGTGTAGCCCGAGACCTCTGCAAAGCCCTCGGCGGAAAATTCGAAAAGAAAGAGGAGTACTTCGAGAATGACTCCTATGTCGTGACCTCCGCAGTAGGCCACATCGTCGAGCTCTGCATGCCGGAAGACTACGACAAGCGCGACGCATTCTGGAGACTCGCCAACCTCCCGATCATCCCGCCGACCTTCAAGCTCAAGCCGATCGAGCGAACCGAATCAAAATACAAATCGGTCAAAAAACTCATCAATCGCAAAGACGTCGAAACGGTCATCAACGCTTGTGATGCCGGACGCGAAGGGGAGCTCATCTTCAGCTATCTCTACAAACTGGCGAAATGCAAAAAGCCTGTTAAACGGCTTTGGATGCTCTCGATGACGCCCGCCAGCATCCAGAAAGCGTTTGAGAATATGCGCTCGGGCGAAGAGATGGCCAACCTCGCGGACGCCGCCCAATCCCGCTCCGAAGCCGATTGGCTGATCGGGATCAACTGTACCCGCGGCGTGACCAAACGCCTCTACGGATCCCGTGCCGGAAACGTCGCTGGAGTCGGTCGCGTCCAAACCCCCACTCTCGCGCTCGTCGTCAAACGAGAACGCGAAATCGAGAATTTCGAGCCGCGCGACTACTGGCGGATCGTCGCCGATTTCGGGATCGCCAACGGCGAATACCAAGGCGTCTACCAAAAACCGAATTTCAAGAAATCCGACGACGAGCACGACCGGATCGACCGCCTCTGGAAGGAAGACCAGGCGAACGCCGTCATGGAAGCGCTCAAGCGCAACGACAGCGCAGTCGTCTCGGAGGAAAAGAAAAAGTCCCGTCAAGCCGCCCCCCGCCTTTACGATCTCACCACCCTTCAGCGCGAAGCCAACAACCGGTACGGATTTTCAGCCAAACGCACTCTCCAGCTCGCCCAAGCGCTGTACGAGAAGCACAAGATGATCACCTATCCGCGTACCGACTCCAAAGCATTGCCGGAAGATTATCCTGATACGTGCCGCGCGACGCTCAATAATATTGAAGGCTCGCTCGGGAGCCAAGCTCGCAAAGTGGTATCCAACAATTGGATCGCCGCGTCCAACAAGCGCATCTTCAACAACAAGCAGATTTCGGATCACTTCGCCATAATCCCCACTCCGGAAAAAGCGAAGAAGCTCAACGAGCAAGAAGAGAAGCTGTTCGACATGATCCAGCGGCGCTTCATCGCCATCTTCTTTCCTTCCGCTGAGTTCAACATCACCACCCGACTAAGCGAAATCGAATCCCACGTTTTTAAAACCGAAGGAAAAGTCCTCGTAGAACCCGGCTGGATGGAAGTCTACGGAAAGTCCGTGGTCACCGGCGATGACGACACCCTGCCTGCTCTCTCGGACGCCGACGGCGATCCGGCCAACGCCAAGATCGAGAATTCCGAATCCATTTTCGAACAAACCCGCCCGCCCGCCCGCTACACGGAAGCCACGCTGCTCTCCGCCATGGAAAGCGCCGGCAAACTCGTCGACGACGAGGAACTGGCCGAGGCGATGAAAGAAGGAGGCCTTGGCACTCCGGCTACGAGAGCGACCATCATCGAACGGCTTATCGCCGAACGCTACATGGAACGCGACCACCGGAATCTCGCGCCCACGCCCAAAGCCGAGAATCTCCTCGATTTCCTGGCTGCGATTAAAGCGGAAGCCCTTACCAAACCCGAGCTGACCGGAGAATGGGAATACAAGCTCCACAAGATCGAGGACGGCGAACTCGACCGGAAGACTTTCATGAAGGACATCGTCTCGATGACCCAACAGATCGTCGACGGCATCAAGGGGTACGAAGAAACCGAGGACGACCTCGAAGCGACCGACCTCGTATCGCCCTACGGCGGCGAGCCGTTATTTGAATCGCTGCGGTCTTACCGAACCAAGGACAACTCCTTCGCGATCTACAAAATCATCGGCAATCGAAAGATGTCCAAAGAGGAGATCCGAGAGATTCTCGAAAAGAAACGCGTGGGCCCGCTCGACGATTTTCGCTCGAAAAACGGCAAACACTACAGCGCCCATTTGAATCTCGACGACGAGACCAAGCGAATTAAATTCGATTTCGGCAACAACGACATTAACGGCCCGGTCGATTTCTCGGAACTCACTCCATTCGCCAAATGCCCTCGCACTGGCGGAGACGTATTCGAAACCGCCAATGCCTACGTCGTTCGCGTTTCGGAAGGCGGCGAGGATAAAACTCCGATCAGAGTGAGCCGCAAGATTCTCGATCGCGAAATCCCCCGTGATCAAATGCTCAAGCTTCTCGAAACCGGGAAAACCGATCTTCTCGAAAAATTCTGGTCGAAGCGAACAAAACGTCCTTTCGACGCGTATCTAGTTCTCAACGACAGCGGAAAGACCAAGTTCGACTTCCCTCCAAGAGCAGCGAAAAAGGCCGCCAAGAAAGCGAAGAAGAAAGTGGCGAAGAAAAAAGCGAAAGCCGCTTCTTAGATTTCAAGGTAGTGAACGGGCGCCGTCCCGTTCAAACGATTCGCCGAATTGACCTATTAAACAGTCTCTAAGGGTTTATTGTATTAAGCTTGCGGATAAAGCGTAATAAAAAAGCGAATCTTCGTCCCTCTTGAGAATGCCGCTTGCGCGGCTGACTCGGTAGCCCTACTTTTTCCCAGCAAATTTTCCTGTCTTTTATGGATGCGCTAATCGACCTACTCTTTCTCATTGTACTGGCCACTATGGCCCATCGGACCAAGCGAGCGATCTTGCCAGGGCTTGTATTCGGATTCCTAAAGGCGGTTTCCATCTACTTCATTCGAATCAGCGAACTGAATGAATCGCTAGAACTGGCATTTGCGATCAGCATCACTCACTTTGCCTTAAACACTCTGCTCGGATTCGCCATCGCCCACATCGTGGTGAAGCACTCGAAGGACACGAAGATGGTGATCCTGATGACGATCCTCTCGATTTTGAGTTTCCTTTCTCACATCGCGAGTTTGAACGTCATCAACCTATTCTAGCCGACGCCGGAATTCGAAATCTATCGGCCGATCGTATAAACTCGGAACCCGATTTCTCTCAGCTCCTTGTGATTGGCGACATTTCGTCCGTCGAAAAGAAACGCCGGCTTCATCATTTTGTCATAGATCTTCTGATAGTCTAGCGACTTGAACGCATCCCACTCCGTCATGATAGCTAGAGCATGGGCGCCTTCAGCGGCAGCATACGCATCTTCGCAAATATCGATTTGATCCTGCCGCGAGCTGCCTTCTTCCGCCTGTAAATCCAAATGAATCTGCTTCGGCGAAACCTTCGGATCGTAGATCGCCAGCTTCGCTTGCTCTTCCAGCAAATCGCGACCGACGTAAATCGCCGCCGACTCGCGCGTGTCGTTCGTATCTTTTTTGAACGCGAAACCAAGCATCGCGATCCGCTTGTCGTTAACGGTATTAAACAGGGAGTTGATGATCCGTTTGGAAAAGCGGCGCTTTTGCCAATCGTTGATCTCGATAACGCCTCTCCAATAACAGGCGACATCCGGAAGCCCGAAATGATCGCAAAGATAAACCAGATTCAAGAGGTCCTTCTGAAAGCAAGATCCTCCGAAGCCAACCGAAGCTTTGAGGAATTTCGGCCCGATCCGCGAATCCGTCCCCACCGCAAACGCCACTTCGTCCACGTCCGCGCCCGTTTCCTCGCACAATGCCGAAATCGAATTGATGCTCGAAATTCTCTGGGCAAGAAATGCGTTCGCCACGAGCTTCGACAGCTCCGACGACCAAATATTCGTGGTGATGATCTTCTCGCGATCGATCCATCCCGCGTAGACATCGACAAGCGTCTCGATCGCCTTTTGCCCTTCCGGCGATTCTTCGCCGCCAATCAGCACGCGATCCGGATTATTCAGATCCTCCACGGCCGTTCCCTCCGCCAGGAACTCGGGATTGGAAAGCACCTGAAAATCGATGTGGTCGCTAGAGTTCGCTTCCAAAACGGTCTTCAGCGACTCAGCGGTCTTCACCGGCAATGTCGATTTCTCGACAACGATCTTCGATCGATCCGAATACGCCGCGATATCTCGCGCGCACAATTCGACGAACTTCAGATCCGCCGCTTGCCCCGAATCCATCCCATAGGTCTTCGTTGGCGTACCGACACTGACGAAAACGATATCCGCATCCTTGATCGCAGTGACTTTGTCAGAGGTGAAAAAGAGATTTCTCCCGCGGGCTGCTTTCACCACATCGTCCAGGCCCGGCTCGAAGACCGGCAGATCGTCCGAATTCCACGCATCTATACGCGACTGGTTGATATCCGCCACCGTTACCGTGTGCTCGGGACATTTGTAGGCGATCATCGCCATTGTGGGACCGCCAACGTATCCCGCTCCTAGACAGCAGATTTTCATAGATTCTTGTGTTAATTAGCAGTTGCTCGCCAACTGAAAAGGCAAAACCAGAGGATTCAAGCCCTTTGCCTAAAAATCGAGAGAAACCACGACTTCTATCGACCGAAAGCCTCCAGACTTAGACCTAGCACGCAACTTTTTTAACAACTCAACCCTTGCCT
>JAJFLS010000229.1 GCA_021772595.1 Opitutales bacterium | reverse complement strand
TCTGTGCAATCTGTGTTTAGAAAATTGGGTCTGTTTTCGGCGGCTTAGGGATAAGCCGCCCTACCTTTATGCTGTCCGTTCGTTCTTGATGAACGAGAGAGTTCCTATGGTGAGCAGCACTATCAATAGGGCGAGTCCTGCGGCGGGGATCATCCCCTGCCAGCTGTTGAAGTGGGCTTTTCCGGAAAGCACCCAGATCGATCCGAGGGTTGCGATTCCGGTGGCGAGTCCCATGAGGACGTTCCAGATTATGCGGGCGTTTCCTTGGGGGCGATGCTCGCCCAAGACCTTCTTGGAATTCATCATGAGAAAGAAGGTGAAATAGGCGATGGGGATGAGCGATCCTCCGATGACTGAAGTGGGGATGGCCAGAGCGGCCGCCGCGTTGCCGTCCCAGATGAAGGGGCCGGCGAATCCGGCGATTCCGGATACGGCGCAGCCGATGTAGTGGGCGCCTTTGTCGCCTCGCATCCCGAGGAGCTCCTGGAAGGCGAGTCCGTTGATGAGCATAAGTATGATGATTGTAGATACGGCCATGCCGAGGACGCCAAAGCCGAATATCGTTTGGGAGACGACTTTGCCGGCTAGGGGCTCGAGTGTGGTCGCGAGCTGGAAATTGTCCCGTTTGACTAGGGTGAGGGCGAGTTCCAGATCGGCTGGGTTGGGGATGCCGGGATGGGCTTCGACGAGCTGGGCGATGGTTCCGGCTCCGGCTGCGGGATCGACGTCGCCGGTCTTGGCGTGGAATTGCGAGGATGCGGCGATAACGACGCAGCTTGTGGCGAGGAAGAAGGGGATGAACAGCCCGATTGAGAGATCGAAAATCGAAAAGCCCCGTTGAACTTTCCCCCAGCGTTTCTTGAGCAATGAATAGGGGAGCAGCCAGGTCATGTTGATTCCTACTGCGGTCCCGAAAGCGGTGATTATAATGTCGCGCTGGTCGTTGACGATTTTGTTGGTCCACCAATCGGGTTGAGTGGACTGGGCGATTAGATCATTGTAGCCGGCCGCCGGCTTTAACAGGAGAGTGGGGTCGGGGATTAGACCGCCGAGGATTGCGCCCCAGTCAATGTCGCCGCTTGTCGATAGGGTGACGACGACGGCGAAGAAGGAGAGCACGATGAGGCCGACCATGGCCTTGATAATCATGTCGAAGATCTTGGTTCCCTTGCCTTCCGATTCGTACAGCACATTGACGACGAAGCCTATGGCGAGAAAGACGAGGCAGATGAGCGCGGTCGAGAGGTTGCTGTCGCCCACTGCGGGCAATATGTTTTGCTGGATGGCGGCCCGGCCTAGGTTGAACTGGGGCATGCTCCAGACGATATTGGCCATGATGGTGGCGATCATCCATGCCCAGCCCAATGCGGGGGAGAGGTGGGTGTTGACCAGTCCAAAGGGAGCCTTCTCGGTCGAGAGCGTCACGTAGGCGATGGCGGAGAGCATGATGATGCCGCAGATCATCGCGAGGGGCTGAAGCCAGAGCAGTCCGAAGCCGGCGATCACTCCAAGATAAAGGGCGCCCGCGAGGGATCCGCCGCCGAGCGTGATGGCTCCTTGCAGCCACCCGGGACCGGAAAGGCGAGTGTAGATTCCCAGCTTTCGCAGGAGAGGGGCTCCTTCGGCTTCGGCTAGCAAAGCGTCTTCTTGGTTTCGGGTGTCGGTACTCATGATGCGGGGAGTTCTTTGAAGTATTGTTTGAGATTGTTGAGGCTTTCTCGGGCGATGTGTTCCGCTCCGGGAGTATAGTCAAAAACTTCTACGGATACCCATCGGTCGTAGCCGGTGGCGACGAGGGCGTCGGCGATTGGCTGGATATCGAGCTCGCCCATGCCGGGGCCTTTCAGGTTGGGATCGTTCGCGTGGAAATGGATGGTGTAGTCGCGGCTGGCTTCGATAATGGCTGGAATGGAAGTCCCTTCAGAGCTCATGGCTTTGATGTCGAGGTGAAGTCGTATATTCGGATTGTCGATATGGTCGATCAGTTCGATAGTTTCAGCCGCGGTAGTTAGGAAATTCGTTTCGCTCGATCCGAGTGGTTCCATGGCGATCGACACGTCGAGCGGCTGGCAATGCTCGCCGAGCGTTCGCAGGAGATTGGTGGCTCGCGCGGCGGCGTCCTCGTAGGACTCGCCTGTATCCAGATTGCGCTGTTTAGGACTGCCCCAAACCATGACTTTCCCGCCCATCGCGGCGCAGAGATCGGCCAGGTGTTTCGCGAAGTCCAATGTCTTCTGGCGAATCGCATCGTCGGGCGTCGTCAAGTGCATACCTTCTGGCTTAACGAGCAGCCAGTGCAGGCCGACGACTTCCAGTCCGTGCTCGCGGACGATTTTCCCCGTTGATTCCGCCTCGGCGACAGTGAGTTCGCGAGGATCATCATTCAGAGTGAAGGGTGCGATCTCGAGACCTTGATAGCCGGTCGCGGCGACGCTCGCGCAAGTTTTCTCAAGGCTCCAGCCTTGGTAGGTTTCGTTGCAGATGGAGAATTTCAAAGTAGAGAAAAGAAAAGGGTGATTGCCCACGAAGGACACAAAGGGTCACGAAGTTTGGGTCGAATGGGAGGAGCTCTCTTCGTGGGAATTCGTGTTCTTCGTGGGCGTAATATAAATCTATTTTTTAAAGAAGGCCTTTGAAGTTTTTGTGGCTTCGGGAGCCCAGATTTTGATGTTGTCGACCCAGCCGATGTCGTCGAAGGAGCCGAATCCGATGAAGCCTTTTTCGAAGGGCACGTCGTCGGCGATCATGATGGGAGTGAGCATGTCGTCGAAATAGAGAGCCACGGTTCCCTTTTTCGTGTCGCGCACGATGCGGATCTTGCGCCATTCCTCGACACCCCAATCGACGCCAACAGTGCGAAAGTCGGTGATCGGAGTTCGCGGCGATTCGTTCACGACGAAGACGTTGTGGGCGTTGTTATCGCCTGTCTTGGCGATGTGGATATACATGAAGTGGCTCGGGTCCTCGAAGCCGAAGAAAAAGCAATGGTCGCGATGGTTGTATCCGCCCGCTTTGGTCGGGTCTGGATTCTTCTCCATGAACTCCTTGATCGGGGTGCCCTTGACGCCGGTCTGCTGGATGTCGACGTCCATGACGAAGTCGCCGAAGATCTTGCCCTTGATGAGCGCGATGTTGAGCGGCGAGCGATGCGGCGGCTCGTATTTGCTGGCCCCTTGCAAAGCGAGGACGGCATTGCCGTCAGATTTGACGATGCCCCAAGCCGAAGGGTCCGTCATCATGAAGTCCTTGATCGAGCTTTTAGAATGGAAGGATTGCTCGTATTGAAGCGTGTAGCCTTCGGGTAGTTCGGGTCCTTTTTCTGCGAGAAGAAGGGCGCTTGAGATAAGCAGTGGAAGGCTTGCTAAGAATGGTTTCAAAGTGGAAGGGAGCATGTTGATCAGGGCGTTGCAGTTCCTGGGATCTGGGGAACGGGAGGGAAGTTAGGACGGCTCGGGGGACGAATGCAAATGATAAACCACAAAAATCACACACCTGTAGGGTTTTTGAGGGAACCATGGGTTATTGCGTGCGAGGATTCTGGTTGAATTGCCGTTGCGGGCGGGTCAGATTGCGTAGCTATGAATCGGGTGAGCTTCTTAAAAATCATGGCAGTTTTCGCGCTGCTGGATTGGGCTGGCTCGGGAGTCGACGCGGCCGAAGGTGGCGGGAGGCCCAATGTCGTGTTTATCGCCTTGGACGATTTGAAACCCGCGTTGGGCTGTTACGGCGACAAGCTCGCGAAGACACCGCATATGGATCGCCTGGCGGCGCGCGGCGCGTTATTTCTCAACAATCACTGCCAGCAGGCGGTGTGCGGGCCGACGCGGGCGAGTTTGCTGACAGGTCTATTGCCGGACCGCACGCGTGTCTGGGATCTCAATACGAAGATGCGCGATCAGGTTCCGGGCATTCTGACCCTTCCTCAGCATTTTAAGCAAAACGGCTATTACACGATGGGAGTTGGCAAACTCTTCGACGGGCGCTGCGTTGATAGCTGGGGAGAGCAGGACGCGATTTCCTGGAGCGCTCCCTACTTGGAGTCGGGAGGAGGAACGATGTATGCGAATTCTAGTTACAGCCAAGGTCGCGTGCCGCTAGACAAACGGGGGGAGCTTAGCCGGCCATCGACGGAAAACGCGGATGCTCCGGATAGCGTTTACAAGGACTATTTCTCCTGTGAGCGAGCGATCGAAGAGCTGGGTCGGCGGGTAGAAGCGGGAGATCCGTTTTTTCTGGGGCTCGGATTCGCTCGACCCCACCTGCCTTTCAACGCGCCTCGGAAATATTGGGAGCTTTTCGAGCGAAGCGACTTCGCCCTCCCGGGGTATCGAGATGTTTCGCAAGGGAGTCCGGGATTCAGCTTTCACGATTCGGGCGAGCTGCGCAATGGTTACACGGACATTCCGTTGAAAGGTCCCATACCGGACGAGAAGCAGTTGGAGTTGATTCACGGATACTATGCGACGGTCGCGTTTATCGACGCCCAAGTGGGGCGTATGCTGGACGCGATTGAGGAGCATGGGATCGAATCGAACACGATTGTCGTCTTGTGGGGCGACCATGGATTTCACCTCGGCGATCACGGGATTTTCTGCAAGCACACGAATTACGAGCAAGCGACCCGCGCCCCGTTGATCATCGCCGCGCCGGGAATGACGCCGGGATTCGAGACGACCGTGCCCACGGAGTTTCTCGACATATTTCCAACCTTGTGCGCCTTGACTGGATTGCCGACTCCGGAAAAGCTAGATGGGGTTTCGCTCGTTCCGTTGATGGACGGCACGCGAGAGCAAGTGAAGAAATTCGCGCGTAGCCAATATCCAAGGACAAGCGGTGGGGAGCGCTTGATGGGTTACGCCTATCGGTCGGATCGTTATCGTTACGTCGAGTGGATCAAGAAGGACTTCTACAAAGGAGAGACGACGGGCAAGGTGGTCGCTCGCGAGCTGTACGACTACGAAAGGGATCCCGAAGAGACGACGAATTTGCATAGTTCGCCTGAATACAGGGCGGTGAGAGATTGGTTTAAAAATAGGATTCATAGATGAGTACGAAGGTTTGTTTCGCGTCACGCGGGTTTAGGTCCGCGATCTATATATGCGCCGCCGCGCTTCTATCGTGGGCGTCTTTTGCCGAGGGTTCCAATATCGTTTTCATTCTCGCGGATGATGTGAACTATGACGCGATTGGCTGCTACGGGGGCGAGAATGTCGCCACTCCGAATATCGACCGTTTGGCGGCGGAGGGGATGCAATTCAATCACGCCTATAGCGCGATGGCGATGTGCGCGCCGTTTCGCGCGGAACTCTATACTGGTCTGTATCCGGTTCGCAATGGCGTCGCCTCTAATCACACTTCGGCTCGTCCTGGAACGAAAAGCGTTTGCCATTACCTGGGCGATCTCGGGTATCGAGTTGGGCTCACGGGAAAGAAGCATGCTTCTCCGGCGGAGACATTCCCGTTCGAGTCGGTAAGCGGCGAGGGCGCGAAAGGACAGAGTCTGGATTGGGAGGGAATGTCGCGTTTCATGGAAAATGACGACGGGCCGTTTTGCCTGTTCGTCTGCTCGCAGAACGCCCATGCGGCGTGGACCGAGGGGGACGCGTCGCAGTTCGATCCGGACGAGATCAAGCTTTTGCCCACCCAGCACGACAATCCGAAAACGCGCGAGGTGATGACCCATTACTACGCCGAGGTCACGGCTCTGGACGCTCAAGTGGGGCGGACTCTGGAGATTCTGAAAAAATCCGGGAAAGAGGACGACACGCTAGTGGTCTTCTCCTCAGAGCAAGGATGGGCGCTCGGGTTCTCGAAATGGTCGAATTGGAATATGGGGATCCACACGGCTTTTGTGGCACGTTGGCCCGAGCGTGTGGCGCCGCATTCCAAGACGGATGCCTTGATTCAAATGGCGGATGTCGTACCCACTTTTATAGAAATCGCGGGAAGCGAACTTGAGGGTTACGATTTGGATGGGAGCAGCTTTCTTTCGGTGTTGGAGGGAAGGAAAAGCGTGCATCGAAAGTTTGTATATGGCCTTCATAATAACATCCCTGAGGGCGAACCGTATCCGATTCGGTCGATTAGCGATGGGAAATTTCACTACCTGTGGAATTTGAGCCCTGAATCTTCGTACCACGAAAAGCATGTCATGGCGAAAGACTCTAGGCTGATCTGGTGGGTGTCGATGGAGGAGGCTGCCAAGGCGGGCGACATCGAGGCTAAGAAGCTTGTCCAGAAATACACGCGACGCCCGGCCAAGGAGTTGTATAGAGTGAATGCTGACAAATACGAAACGAACAATTTGGCAGATAATCCGGAATACGCTGACGTTAAGAAGCAACTACGCCTCGAGCTGGAGCGCTGGATGAAATCTCAGCGCGATCCGGGCGCGGCTTTGGATACGGTGGAGGGGCGAGAAGCTCTTAAGGCGGAGCGTTTTTTAGAGAGTCGATAGATTTACGATTGGCGCTCAATGGAAGAGCGCTGATTGGGAATTAAGTTGCTCGTTGCATGTTCGTTGCTAAAAGTCGCCGCCATGCATTTTATCGATCGTTGCGATCATGAGGGCGAATGTTTATTCGTTGCTGGCTGGTTTTTCAAAATAGGCGCCGCCGTGAAACAGGTCTGCTATCGAGATGAATTCGTGACTAGAGAACTGGAAGGATATGGGAAACCTAGTCTTGATATAGCGGCGATTCATGACAAGTCGCATACTCATTCTCGTTTCGAATTTGCAATTGAAGGGGGAAGCTTGAGCGGCCGAATCGTTTTTAATTTGGATGATGGGACCTCTGAGGGGATTCGCCTTAATGTAGGTGAGCAGGGGAAGCGAATCGCTTCGTTGAAGCATCAGATACACGATGGAATCTACAGGGGGAAATTCGTATTGGATCAAGCTGACGGGGTTCAGTCGGTTGCCTTATCGAAGGGCGCAGCGCTTGACGGGGAAGCAGAGCCTGTCGAAGAATTCCAGCAAACGCGTAGCGCTGAGGGCGTTTTAGTCGAGGTTGTGTCGCCATGTCAGTCAGACTGGACGAGCGATAATCTTTGTCTGCATTTCCAGTTAGAATCAGGTGAGTGGATTCAGTTTGACAACGTTCCATCGACGTCGAGGCAGAGCGATCCGGCCCACAGGATTTCGAGCCGATTCATCGAATGGGTGAATGCTCAACAGGATTCTTTAGATGTTTTGGAAATTGGCTCACGAGCGAGGTCGGGCATTAATCGTAGGCACCAAATAAATGCGCGGCACAATTATATCGGTATTGATGTAAGAGAAGGCGAAAACGTAGACAAGGTGTGCGATGCGCATGTCTTGTCCGAAACAATCGAAAAGGACTCGATAGATGTGGTGGTGAGTTATTCGGTGTTCGAGCATATCGCAATGCCGTGGAAAGTAGTATTGGAGATGAACAAGGTTATGAGAGTGGGGGGCCGCTGTATGCTCCATGTTCCGCATTCATGGCCGATGCACGAAGCTCCATTCGACTTCTGGCGTTTCTCCGACGATAGCTGGAGAGCGCTCTTCAATGAATCGACAGGATTCAAAATCATCGAATCCGCATGTGGGGAGCCGTCGATTATCCGACCAGAGATTCAGATGGAAGCCGTGAGTGGTTTGGAGACGGCGTTCGCTTATCTATGCGCTGTTGTCGTAGCGGAGAAAACGCATGAAACGAAGCTGCGATGGGACGTGCCGACTGAGCACGTTTATGCGGGAAACTATCCGCATTAATGGCTTACCTGTGATTCCTCAGACTTTTATGTCGCGTTCGGGCGAAGCGGAGGCGAGCATTTTTGAAATCGGAGGCTAAGCATTATGGATTTGGAATTAAAAGATAAGGTCGTGATCGTAACGGGCGCGGGTTCTGGAATCGGCAAGGCTGTCGCGTTGCGTTTCGCTTCGGAGGGGGCTAGCGTGTTTCTTTTTGAACGAGACGCTGAGAGCGGCGAAGCGGTCGTTGCGCAGATTCGAGAAGCTGGGGGAGTGGCGGAAAACAGGCAGGTAGACATCGCGTCTCTGGAGAGTGTTAAGGTGGCGGTCGATTCGATTGGCAGTATCGATATTTTGGTGAACAATGCCGGAATAGCGGCGATTGGAAATGTTGAAGATACGACTCCGGATGACATGGACCGTCTTTACGCGGTCAACGTCAAGGGTGTCTATCATTGTTTGAAAGCGGTCATTCCCGGAATGAAGGAGCACGGTCAGGGCGTCGTATTGAATATGGCGTCGATTGCTAGCAAGCTGGGCATCCAGGACCGGTTCGCTTACTCGATGAGCAAAGGGGCTGCCTTTGCGATGACTCTTTCCGTGGCGAGAGATTACGTGGAGCATGGCATCCGCTGTAACTGCATCTGCCCGGCGCGCGTGCATACGCCGTTTGTGGATAACTATCTCGAAGCGAACTACCCGGATGAGAAGGAAGAGATGTTCCGCAAGCTCTCTGAGTATCAGCCGATCGGCCGGATGGGGACGCCGGAAGAAATCGCGTCGCTCGCGGTGTTCCTATGCAGCGACGAAGCGTCGTTCATCACCGGCGCCGCGTACGACATCGACGGCGGCGTGACCCAGCTGCGGTAAGGGGTGTTTCTAAGGTAGGGCTGCTTTTCCCTAAGCAGCCCTACCTTGGCGGCCTTGCTGAAGTTTACAGTATTCGCCTTTCTAGGCTGCAAGGTGTTCTATTGTGTCTTAGATCTATCAATAATGAGAACATCGCTGCCCCGACGAGTTTGCCTTATTCTTTTGCTGTTCGCCCCGAGTCTGATTGCGGAAGAAGCGATGTCGCCCTTTGTCTACACGCCCGAACGAGTTGAGCTAGCTAAGCGAAACGCAGAGCTCTACGGCTGGGCTCGCTCAGAGGTCGAGGCGATCATGGAGCAGGCCGACGAAGCGGTAAGCCAGTCCTCATCTGCGTTGGACGACTGGTTCGGCGAGACGACGCCGACCAACCAATGCAGTTGTCCCCATTGCGATGCGTATTGGCTTAATTATGTTTGGGAGTGGTCTCCGGATCACCCGAACGAAATCGTCTGCAACTATTGCGATACTCGAATCACGGCCGAAACGTATCCTGAAAACGCTGTCGTCAATCGTAGCGATCCTGAAGGCAACACGATACCGCATCCAGTTTACAAGGACGAGAACGGGAAAATCTTCCCTGTCCGGCAAGCCATCGCTTACTACAAGTCCCTTCACGCCTATGATTGGATCGAAGCTCTCGGAGCGGCCTATGCCTTGTCGGGCAAGGAAGTCTATGCGGAGGTCGCGGGCCGTCTGCTGAATCGCCTGGCAACTACTTACGGCAGCTACGCTTGGCATGACAATTTTCGTTTCGAGCAAAATCCGTGGGGCTGGGCCGGCAAGCTTTCCGGGTGGCACATGAATGACGCCAAGATTCTGACGCAATGCGCCAAGACCTACGACGCGATCCGAAACAGTCCGTCGCTCTCGTCCGAACAGCGGCGACACATTGAGGAAAACCTTTTTCGACTGGGCGGGAAAATGCTCACTGCGGTGGGGCCACTTCAAGGCATTTCCAATGACGGAGCTTATCGATATGGAGGCGTCGCTATTATCGGAAGACTTCTGGGGGACGATGAAATTCTGTCCTGGGTTCTCAACGACAAAATTGGGTACGCGGTTTACGTCGACAAACTTTTCTATGAAGACGGCGCTTGGCATGAACGCGCGCTTGGCTATCACGACATGCTTTGCGAAAGCCTGTATCTCGCGCCCTATTTTCTCGATGGCTACAAGGGTGTTAGCTTGCGAAGCATTCCGAAACTCCAGGACATCTACTCCTTGCCCTTCCGCATGCGATTGCCCGATGGCACGCTTCCGCCGGTCAACGATTCCCGCTGGGGCGAGAAACCGCGCGTTTCCGCTGTCGAAGGCGCGTATTCGCTCTTCGGCGATGATACGTGGCTGGCTTACTTGCGGGAAGTCAACGAAAGCGAGCTGACCGAGAGCGGATCGCGTTTCGCGCTTTTCAATCGCCCGCCCGACATTCCCGAAAGGCTCGCGAAACTGAATATCGACACGTCCATATCCGAAACAAGCGAGGACTTCACAGGTATGGGGCTTTTTATGCTCCGGCGTGGAAGCGGAGACAATCGAACCGTGTTCACGATGCATCATCACAAGTATGCTAACACGCATTCGCACTACGATGCCTTGAGCGTCATCTTCTTCGCGGACGGTCGCGAGATGCTTTCCGACTTAGGGTATCCGATTTTTGGAGTCCGTCAGCGCACGACCTGGCACACGGCCTCTCTTTCGCACAATACCTTGACCGTCGATACGCTAAACCAGCGGGCTCCGAACGGGGTGGCTAACTTCCTTCATCACGGTGAGCTTTTCTCCGCCTGCGAAGGGGAATCCTGGGACTCCTATCGTTTCATCTGCGAGCCCTTCATGCGGCAAATCGCGCTTGTGGATACCGACAGTGGGCAGGCGTACGCCGTCGATATTTTTCGCGGGGGCGGAGGGACGGTTCACGACTGGGCTTTGCACGGGGAGGGTTCCGAGTTCGCTATTCAAGATGTCGCGCTCCAGCCAGTCGATGGATTCGAGGGTAAGGACTATGCTTACGATGAAGTTTCCGATGTGAGAACGGGGCTGACTTCCGAATCCTGGAAGGCTTCATGGGGCTGGGAAGATGGCGCTTTGCTCAACGCCCACATGGCTCCTCAAGCGGACTGCCAGATTTTCGCCACTCGTTCGCCTGGACAACGACTTCGCGATCAGCGGGACCGCGAGATCAATTCTCTTTTCGTTCGTCGCGAAGGGGAAAGTGTACGCAGTTCGTTTGCCGCCGCGTACGACCCGACTCGCGACGGATCGCTCATCAAGAGCATCGAACGCATGGAGGAATCGTCCGAGACGGATTGGGCGGTCGTCTTGAAAGTCGAACTCGAAGGAGCGACCGACTACATTCTGACCTCGTATACCGACCTCGCTCCGCTAGGGACGCGCTTCGTCGATGGCGAGATCGAGATTCCCTGGGAAAGTCGGTTTGGCGTGGTTCGCGTGCGAGATGGGATAGTTGTAACCGCGGAGTGGGTACACGATAAATCGGAGGGGTTGGCGCATGATATTTGATTTCGAAATCGTAGGGGCGTGGGG
>JAJFLS010000228.1 GCA_021772595.1 Opitutales bacterium | reverse complement strand
ATGGATCAAATTGTCGTATAGGACGATATCCGTTACTCTACTTTCGGCCGATCCGTATATCGTTATGCATGAGGTCGAGCCTACATCAGTTCCGCTTCCTCTAAAAATGCAATGGCGTACGCATGCATGATTGAGCGAACTTGAATTGTGATTGCGTAGCCCGATGCCTTTTCGGTCCTTGTTGAATAGCAGACCTTCTAATATTGCGTAGCTGCCTTTTACGATTAGCTCGCCTTGGATCGCGGGTTCCTGTCCCCTTTCTCCGATAAGCCAGCAGGGTGCGGCTTCGGTACCTTCAAAGGTAAGTATTAGCTGGCCTCCTCCATCGTATGGACCTCCATGAACTTCAATGTAAGAACCAGATGAATACGTTATTTCAGGTATCGTCAATCGAGGCCGATCTGGATAGCCATATGTGTTGCCCGAATTGGTGGCACTCGGGTGGCTGTTGTCTATGTAGTAGAAGTTTTCCGCTTCAGAGCTAGGCCAATTCGCATGGTGGCTAGGTTTGCTTGCATCGATTGGATGAAAGCTTCCCCAGGCTGGATCCGGGATGCCAATGGGTGGGTCGTATGCGTAGAGTTGAATGGTAACTGATAGGACGAGAAAAGCGAAAAATTTTCGCGATGTAAGTTTAATAAACTGCAAGAGTTGTGTTTCTATCGACGGCTTCATGATGCGAATTGGAACGGATGCACCACTTGGTGATCGGTTTGTGCTTGGCGGAACTTTAGGATCAGGTTGCAGATACCTATTGAATCGATGGCTTGGGGGCGAAAGGCGCTATAAAAAGAGCTTTCCAAAGCAAGGGCTTGAATAAGCTCAATTGCCTAGGGCTGGTCGTTCTAAGTCGATGTTTTGCTGCTCTGTTTCGTTGATGGAAAGACATGGGGATCGGAGAATTTTATCCCAGCGTTTCGAAGTTGCTTGAATGTCGAATCTCATTGCCGCCCTTCGAGCGTTTATCGAGAATTTCGACAATCGTTCTGCATTTGTTAGGGAATCCTGGATTTTTCTTGCGAAACGATTCGGATCACGGCTCGCGACTAGGAAGCCGTTTACACCGTCCTCTACAAGTTCGCCTAGTTCGCCAACATCCGATACAACGGCGGGCAGGCCGCACATCATCGCTTCCATGAGTGCAAGAGATAGCCCCTCTGAGTCCGAGGTAAGTACGAATAGCTTGGATTTATGAAGCCAGGAAATTACGTCGCTCTGGTGCCCTGCGAAGGTTACGTTGTCGTTGATTCCCAGTTCTATCGCGAGATTTTTGAATTCATCCAGGAGTTCTCCGACTCCGATGACGACAGCTTTGATCGAGGGAATATCGAGAGAAAGTTTTTTGATTGCTCGCAGGTAGATGTCGATTCGTTTTACTTGAACGATGCGTCCGACGATGATGATGTCGTACATTTTTTCGCAGCGAGAGACTCTATACCGTGTGCCATCGATTCCGCCAGGCACGACTTCCATACGAGTGGCGACGCTTTTCCCCCTAAAGTAATCGATGACGCTGTGTCCCATGGTGACGACTAGATCAGCGCTGTCTACCGCTTGGGCGAGTTTCTTTTCTAGTAGGTCGTCTGGATGCCTTAGCTTGCTGAACAGCCTGTTTCCAAGATATCCTCCGCCAATGATTTCTCGTGGCCCGCCTCCATTGATATATAAGGACTGCCTTTGCAGTAATTTGGCGAGCATGATGCTGTGTAGGCCGTTGACCAGCAGATGGAATCCTCCGATTATGTCGGGTCGGCACCTTAAGGCGATAATTGTGAATAGAATGAGCCGGGAGGGCGTTTCTCCAAATGCCTTCATTGCCCAGCGAGGAATGCGTATCCACTCTACACCGACGGTTTCGGGTATGGGAAAAGTGCATACTATCTTGATTTCCTTGACTTGCTTGCTCATGGCGAGCGGTGCTAGGTGATTCATGATCCAATTGGTGGAATAGAAGGTACCCGTGAGAAGGATGGATTTGCGGCGGCCCAAAGGACAGGAACTTCTCTTGCCAAGAAATCTATCGGCGAATCGGTAGACCAGAAGGTAGAAGTCTACGATTACGTGCAGAAAAAACTGAATGACCATGATACTGTTATAAAGTTGGCGCAAGAAAGCAGCCTCAAAAATGATGTATGTTTGATGCTGAAAATTCTATTGAATTTGCGGGAAGGGGAGTTGCACCCAGCCGTTGGTTGTGTCTGAAGCAGGCCTTTGTGGATTGTTGAATTCAAGAAGCCTACGGGTCGTTGTGACTAGTATTTTCTTCGAGCGATAGTATTCGGATAGCATTCTAAAAGCGTCGATTGTAGCCTTTGGGAATACTTTTTGGCCTGGTTCAAGTTTTCCCAGATGGGTGTAGAGGACCATCGATCCTTTTCGAGCGACGAGGCGATCGAGCATGGATCGAGTCAAGACGTCGTCAAGACCCCAGCCTGTATCATTCGAGCTTACGCCGCCCCAATGGGGGTTGCATCTAAGGAATTCGAATATGGGCGTTCCATTGCTCAAGGAGCTTGGCACCAAAATGCGATTTGGTCGGTGAAGTGCATATTTCGCGTTGCCCATTCGCGAGAGAATTTGCTTGGCTGATTCCTTTAAAAGCGTCTTGGAAGAAGTGGTGAAATGCTTGTTTCTTAGGATGCCTCGAAGGCTGAGAGGTCTATTTTGTCCTATGACACTTGTAGCACGCCCGCGCCAAACATATTCGATTCCGTGATCGATCAAAAGATCGGAGTGGTAGGCTGAGTGGGTCAGGTCGTCTCCTTTCCCGAGCATTATACCGCCATCTAGGTTGGTGATGGCTTGGGCATGATCGATCCAGACTTTGAAGCGACAATCGTGATTCTCCAACTCCTTATACGTTTTTTTTGCGTGTTCCCTGCTCGTTGCGGTGTCTCCGAACGAGTGCAGACAGTCGATATGCCCGCTCCTTATCAGTTTCCGTATTCTATCGCGATTGGCCTCGGTCGTATTCCAGTAGGAAAATTCGTCTTTGGGCATATAGAAATACATGGTGTTCCCTATCTCTAGATCGACGCCTTTGCCCATAGATGTCTCCTCGCCGGTATTTAGAAAGCGCATAATTTCGAAATAAGTATCTGCATCTGGCGTTTCGTCCAGATCGCTACATATCGAAAGCATCGCTTTGTAAGGTTTGGGCGGACTGATGTACGTTGCGGATCGCATCTTGCGAAGAGTATAGTCAAGATCCCATTGAGTGGTGTTTGAGAGGCCGTGGTAGAATGGGAGGGCCGGTTGATCGTTGGGCATTAGCGTGTCGCTCTAATCGGTGAATTCGTAGTTGAAGGCTTCTAGATCCTTGGAGTAGATGTTTGCTACATGGTCCGCGAGTTTAGCATTGTAATATTCGGAATAATGAATTTTCGGCTTAGGTGTTCGGTCGATCAAACGCGCCATTAGTCTGCCTAGGATGCTATTGCGGCGATTGGACGAGTTTACGTGGAGGAGTGCGGAATCTGCAAGGCCTAGGGAAGAGCATACTACGTCGAAGTCGTTTTGAAGGTTTTCCAGCTTTCCTACGAAGTCGACTAGCTTTTTGCCCTCACCATCGTAGATGTACTCGTATTGCGGCATGATATGGCGGTAGGCATTCGTATAGAGATCTTTCTCTGGAAATCCTTTCATCACGAATTCCTTGAAGGCGTATTGTTTATCGTAGCCTCCGTATTTGTACTCCGATACAAGGCGAGCCCATGGATTTCGAACGAAAGAGAACTTATAGAATTTGTTGAATTCGTCCTCTGATACATAATTGTGTTTAATGTATTCTTCAGCGGTAAGATGCGCTAGGCGCGAGGGGCCGCGTTCCGGATTTGGATTCCTCTTTAGTAGCAAAGGTTCTCTTTTCTTCCACGAGAGGCCATGTCGCTTTAGAAAAAAGTGTTCAATGCTTTGTCCGGCTGCTTTTGGAACGTGTACGAATATAGCCTTGTATTTACGTGAAACCATTTAGCGTAAGGAGTGAGACGAATTTTCGTGGTCTTGATGTTTTCCTGCTTATTGGCTGGACCACGGCAGTGGCGTTCATGTGGGATTGTTGAGTTTCGCCGTGGGTTGCCAATTGAAGCTGTACTCCGTGTTTAGAAGTTTATATGCTTTGAATGTGACGCCAAGAGCGGCCCACATGCCGACGGAGCTTTGCATTGGGTAGAAATGTTGAGCCGTTAATCCCGAAAAAAAGAGGGCCGTGGTTAGCGAGAATCCTACTGCACCTATCGTGCTGTTAATCGGAGAGGTTTTGCTTCGGAATAGTGCTGCCGACTGACGGACTCCTATGAAATAGATAGGCATTGTTAGGAAGAATCCAAGTATTCCGCCATCGAGAAGGACTTCGAGCCATGCGTTGTGCGGATGACCAAAATCCGGAATGCCATTGAAAAAATTGTCTGTAACCCAAAGGTGAAGGCCGGAGGTCTTCATTCCTAGGCGACCGTATCCGATTACGGGCGATTCCGAGATCTTATCTATTACGTAAGGCCATACGAGAGTTCGACCGGATGACATCTTACC